>JBFLXP010000129.1:0-8162 GCA_040757315.1 Nitrospirota bacterium | reverse complement strand
GCCGATTATGAATGAAATAAAGATTCTCATGCTTGAAGACTCAGCCGCGGATGCGGAATTAATCGAGTATGAACTGCGGAAAAGCGGATTGTCCTTTATTGCCGAAAGAGTGGCCACAAAGGACGGCTTCATCAGGGAACTGGAAGCCTTCAAGCCCGATCTGGTGCTTTGCGACTACACCCTTCCTTCTTTCGATGGCGCGTCGGCCCTGGATGTTCTCAGGGAAAAATATCCCGATCTGCCTTTTATTTTTGTTTCGGGAACCATCGGCGAAGAGAGGGCGATTGACGCTTTAAAGCAAGGAGCGTCCGACTATGTTCTGAAAAACAATCTCCGAAAGCTGCCCTTTGCGGTGAACCGGGCTTTGTCGGAAGCTGCGGATCGTTTCGAAATCAGGCGAACGCAGGAAACGCTCAGGAAGAATGAAGAGCATTACCGCATTGTGGCCGAAGAGGCACAGAAGAGTCGCGATGCTTTCTTCAACATGCTCGAAGACCTCGGCGAATCGTATCGTGAACTCGAAAAACTCTTCATGGGACTGGTGAAGGCGATGGTCAACGCCCTCGATGCAAAAAGTAAATGGACACGGGGTCATTCGGAGCGGGTTGCTCTGTATGCGACGAAACTTGCGAAAGAAACGGGAATGGACGGCGATCAGATCAAGAGAATCCAGCTTGCGTCTCTGCTCCACGATATCGGGAAAATCGGCACCTATGACTATCTCCTCGATAAGCCCACAAAGCTCACAGCAGAGGAATTCGAGGTGGTTAAGAAGCATCCGGCGCAGGGCAGTGATATTCTCAAAGGGATAAAGCAGTTGAGGGACATAGTGCCCCTTATCAGGCACCACCATGAGAGGATAGACGGCAAGGGTTATCCGGACGGTTTGAAAGGCGATGAAATTCCGCTCGGCGCACGGATACTCCATATAGCGGATTCCTTCGATTCCATGACGGCAGACAGGCCTTACAGGCCCGCGCCCAGCAGGGAATATGCAATATCGGAGTTGAAGCGCTGCGCCGGAAGTCAGTTCGATTCCGGACTGGCAGAGAAATTTCTGGGAATTTTGAGCGGCATGGACCCTGAAAAATGATCGGGGACGTGGAAGGTGACAAAAGACTCTTCAAACGATACAAGCAGACTTCGGATTTCTATATCATTCTTGAGGGTAAATATTACAGGGCGTCCGCCATAGACTTTTCCCTCAGCGGACTCTGCATATCGATCGAGGGGTTGAGGGCTCTGCCCCCGGATTCCTTCGTCGATCTCAGGATCGAGGATCTGGAAGTCGATATTCAGGCGAGGGTCGTTTGGACCAAGAAGAGCAGCGCCGGCCTCATCGTGGGACTCGAAAAACTCTCCTATTCGGGTCTCCTGAAACACTATCCCATTTCTGATATTCTTCTCGATCTTCAGAAAAGCAACGAGACAGGGATAATCGAGCTGACAAAAGGCGATCTCTGCAAAAGGATTTTCATCAAAGAAGGGATTATGGTCTTCGCCGCCTCGAACCAGGAGGAGGACCGGATTGAAGAGCTCTTTCTGAGGATGGGGAAGATAACCGTCGACCAGTACTATCAGTCGATGGCTCTTGCAAAACAGAAGGGGAAGCCTCAGGGAAGCGTTCTCGTACAGCTTGGCTACATGAAGCCGCAAGACCTCATTGAAGGAGTCAAGGGCCAGGTGGAGGAGATTATCGTCAGCCTCTTTCGCTGGGAGGACGGCGCAGTGGCCTTCAAGGAATGCAGGCTGCCCGAAAGGACAATCAATCTTAAGCTGAGCGCTGCAAACCTCATTTTCCGGGGCATACAGAGGATCAACGAACCCCGGTACTTCAGGAGGATCAGCCCCCCTCTGGATACGATACTGTCCTTCTCCATAGAGCCGATGAATCTCTTCCGGGATGTCAGCCTGTCCGATATAGACCGCCGCGTCCTCTCTCTGATAGACGGCGTTCTTACGATGAAGGAGATTCTTTCGCTCGCCTCTTCCTTCTGCGGCCATTTTCAGGCGCTGAAAATTCTTTGTGCGCTGCTCGGCACAAGGATGATCGAAATAAAGGGAAAGGACTCACTTGACGACAGGGGCATCGTGGAGATCATTCACGAACCGATAACGTCGGTGGACAAGGCGTTCGTGCAGAAAGTGGAAGAACTTTACAACCGCTATCAGTCCATGGATTATTATGAACTTTTGGGAGTGGATCGAACTGCCGACGCCGATGAAATCAAGAAGGCTTATTACAAGACGGCGAGGGAATTCCATCCGGACAAGATCTTTTACATACAGTCCGAAACCATATCCCATAAGCTCAATACGCTTTTTTCTCACATCAACGGCATATACAAGATCCTTTCGGATCCGGAAGAAAAAAGGAAGTATGACCGTGGTTTGCCGGTACAGAAAACACAGGGAACCATGGATAAAACTGAAATGGCCGGACAGAAGTTCAAGGAGGGCAAAGTCGCGTTCAAGAGGGGGCTCTATGCGGAAGCTGCGGAATTGTTCGGCCAGGCAGTGTACCTTGACAATTCGGTCGCTGATTACTACTTTTTTCTCGGAATGGCCTATGAGAGGCAGAAGAGGTTCCGGGAGGCCGAAAATGCCGTGAAAAGAGCGATGGAATTTGATCGTTTCAACGCCGATTATCTTGCGGAACTCGGCCTCATCTACCTTACGCTCGGAATGAAGTTGAGAGCTAAATCCAGCTTCGAAAGGGCTCTGAAGATTGATTCCGCTCATAAACTTGCCCTTAAGGAACTGCAGAAACTCAGGACGTGAAACAGAGAGAAGCGTAGCAAGGCATCCGTTTTGCGTATAATAATAGACTATACGAAGGCTTGCGCCGGACGGAGGTCATGTGAACAAATATCGCTTTCTCTTTGTCGCCGCTCTTTTTATTCACATCTGCTTCCTTCTTGCTGCCTGTGACGCCAAAGAGCGGTACAGGAGACAACTCGAACAAAAAGGCATAGAATTCTCAACGGAGTCCTTTCTGGAGAGAATAAGTGTCAAGAACAGGGAAGTCATCGAACTGTTTCTGAAAGCCGGAATGGATGTGAACGCGCACGGAGTTCACGGAGAGACGGCACTGATGCTCGCCACGGTGTACAATGACAGAGATCTGACAGACCTGCTCATTGAACGGGGGGCTGATGTGAACGCGAAAAACAATGAGGGATATACATCCCTGATGTTTGTTGCGTCCCAGGGGAATGCCGAGATGGGGGAGCTTCTCATTAAGAAGAGAGCTGACCTCAACGCTCAGAATAATTACGGAGAGACTTCGCTCATGCTGGCCGCATTGAACGGGAATATGGACACGGTGAAACTGCTGCTGAAAAATGGAGCCGATGTGCGCAAAGAAAACTCAAAGGGTCATACCGCCCTGCGTTATGCCTTTCTCAACAAACAGATCGAAGAGACGATAAGGCAGGCGATGACGAAAGAATGACGGTCGGATTCTGCCTCGGCAAAGTAGTGTATAATACAGTTTGTGCTCGTCGTCGGCCTGACAGGCAATTATGGTATGGGCAAGAGTGCAGTCCTCGCTCTGTTCGGCAAATACGGCGCGGCTGTTCTTGATTCCGACGAGGTAGTTCATTCCCTCCTGTCGGAGCAGGAAGTCCTCGATAAAATCAGGCGACTTTTCGGAAGCGCCGTCTTTTTTGAAGACGGGACTTTGAATAGAGGGAGGCTCGCTGAAATCGTATTCCGGGAAGACGCTTTGAGACATTCACTGGAGGAAATTCTTCACCCTTTGGTGTTCAGGCGGATCGACGGCTTTTTGCAGGAAAATTATGGAAAATGCGGCATTGCCGTGATCGAGGTTCCCTTGCTCTTTGAAGGAGGTTATGAAAAGCGTTTCGACAGGACTATCACCGTTTTTACGGACGCAGAGACCGCTCTCCTGCGTCTCGCAGCCGTTGGCATCGGCCGGGAAGATGCGGACCGCCGCTTGAAAACACAGCTTTCCATAGAAGAGAAGAAAAAAAGGTCCGATTATGTGATCGATAACCGTGCCGATCTGAAGACAACGGAGACCCATGTTGCAGCTATATATAAGAAACTGGTTGAAGAGGTAGGAGATGGAAATAATCAAAGGGATCGAAAATCTCACTGACCCCTATCCGAATACAGTACTCACTATCGGCAATTTCGACGGCGTCCATCTCGGGCATCGGAAGATCCTTTCGCTGGTTTTGAGCGAAGCTCAAAGGATCAAGGGCACGTCTATGGTCATGACCTTTGATCCCCATCCCATGAAAGTGCTGGCGCCCGAGCGGAACGTCCCCCTGCTGGTAACATTCGAAGAGAAGTGCCGGCTGATCGAAAAGACGGGCATCGAAGTGTTGTTATGCATGCCGTTTACAAAAGATTTTGCCAACATGCTGCCCGACGACTTTATCAAGAATATCCTTGTTGACAGGATCAACTCGAAAGTGGTTATAGTGGGTTCGCAGTACAAATTCGGAAGAAGCAAGAAGGGATCGATCGACCTTTTGAGGAGGCGGGGCAGGAAATACGGATTTTCCGTCCACGCTGTGCGTCATGCAAAGCTGCAGGGGCACATCGTCAGCAGCAGCACAATAAGAGCGTTGCTCATGAAGGGAGCAGTGGCAGAAGTGTCGAAGTTTCTTGGAAGAGCGTATTCCATCAAGGGAACGGTGGTCAGAGGAAAAGGCAGGGGGCAGGAGATTCTCCATATCCCCACCGCGAATATCACAACTCCCGTTGAGATCGCGCCTAAAGAGGGAGTTTATGCCGTCAGGATCCGACGGCATGGGAGGGTCTATGATGGTGTTGCCAACATCGGAAGGAACCCGACCTTCGGTGATTCCGATGTCAGTTACGAGGTGCACATATTCGACTTCTCAGGGGATATTCTCGGCGAGGATCTCAGGGTGTTCTTCATAGACAGGATACGAAGCGAGCGGACATTTCCCGGGTCGGAGAGCCTGGAGAAACAGATAAGAGAAGATATTGCCAGGGCAAGGGAAATACTGAAGCGCGCTCATCCGGACTTGTAGGGGTGTAGGGGTCTGTTGCAAAAAAGGGATGAAATGGATTATTCTAATGGTTAGCTTATTCCCAGGAGGAAAATGGTGAAAGAAGGAATTCATCCCGCATATAAGGAAGTCACGGTCACCTGCGCCTGCGGAGAGACATTCAAGACCCAGTCGACGCGGCAGACCATCAAAGTGGATATCTGTTCGAAATGTCATCCGTTCTTTACCGGCAAACAGAAGATCGTCGATGCCGAAGGAAGAGTCGAGAAATTCAAGAAAAAATACGCTAAGGCCGCTTCAAAAGGCTCAGAGAAGTAAATACGGAACATCAAGAAAGTCGTTGGTCATTCGAATCTGACTAACGGCTTTTTTTTGGATGTCGGCATGAAAAATATAGGCGGACAGGCTGTAATTGAAGGTGTCATGATGAAGGGAAGAAAGGGCTGGACCGTTGCCGTAAGAGGCCCGAAAGGGGAGATCCACGTCAAGCGTGAAGCGCTGTCGGAACTGCCGAAGCTTTTCCGGCTGCCTCTCTTTCGCGGGGTTATCGCGCTCTTTCACGCCCTCCTCATCGGCATTAAGGCTATAGAATTCTCAGCAGGCAAGGCTTACGAAGAGGAAGGCGGAGGGAGTTTAAGCCCCCTGTCCCTCGGATTGACTATGGCGGTCTCCTTCGTCATAGGAATAGGATTATTCGTCTTGCTGCCGTTGTATCTTACGAAACTCCTTGGTTATGTCTTCGTTTCGGTCGACAGCAGCTCTTTCGTCTTTAATCTCGTCGACGGAGTCATCCGCGTTCTGGTCTTCCTCGTCTATGTCGTTTCAATCGGAATGTGGAAGGAGATGAGAAGAATATTCGAATACCACGGCGCCGAACATAAAGTGATCCATGCATACGAAAACGGAAAAGACCTGACGATCGAGAACATCAAGAAGCACAGTCCCCTCCATCCCCGGTGCGGAACGAGTTTCCTGCTCATCGTGATGGTCGTGAGCATATTCACATTCTCTTTCATACCTCAGGAGTGGTCGTTCTTTTACAAATTCCTCTCACGGCTTGTTCTTATTCCACTGATCGCCGGTCTTTCCTACGAATTTCTGAAACTCTCTGCTCGCGGAAAGCCGAACACGATCATGAATCTACTGATACAACCCGGCCTCATGTTGCAGCGTCTCACAACGAGAGAACCCGATGAGGCCCAGATTGAGGTAGCGCTGAGAGCGCTTCAGGAAGTCCTGGCCATAGAGGAACCAAATGCTTGAAAAACTGAAAGTGATAGAAGAAAAATACGGTGAACTGACAAGGCTTCTGATGGATCCGGGCGTATTGTCAAAGCCCGCCGAACTCCAGAAGTATTCGAAGGAACAGTCGGAACTTGAGCCTCTTGTCGAGAAGATCAGAGAATATTCGAGACTCCTTTCCGATATGGAGGAGTCCGAAGAATTGCTCAAGGGAGAGGACGATGAACTTCGCGAACTCGCTACGGCCGAATTGTACGATCTTAAGGAGAGGAAACCTTTGATCGAAGAAGAACTCAAGGTCATGCTCCTTCCGAAGGACCCGCGTGACGCAAGAAACGTTATCCTTGAAATCCGCGCGGGCACGGGAGGAGAAGAGGCGGCGCTGTTTGCTTCTAACCTGCTGAGAATGTATATGAAGTACGCGGAGCAGAAACGGTGGAAGGTCGAGGCAATCGATATGAACGCGACGGGACTTGGCGGAATCAAAGAAGTCATAATTTCCATACAGGGTAAGAATGCTTACAGCAGACTCAAGTACGAAAGCGGCGTCCACAGGGTTCAGCGCGTGCCGGTTACCGAGGCGTCAGGCAGGATTCATACGTCTGCCGCCACTGTTGCGGTCCTGCCCGAGGCGGAGGAAGTCGATGTCAAGATCGACGAAAAGGACCTGAGGATTGATACGTTCTGCTCCTCCGGACCGGGGGGCCAGGGAGTGAATACCACCTATTCGGCAGTAAGGATTGTGCACATTCCGACAGGTCTCATTGTACAGTGCCAGGACGAACGCTCCCAGATCAAGAACAAGGAGAAAGCCCTTAAGGTTCTGCGTTCCAGGTTGTATGAGGCCGAAATGGAACGTCAGGAAAAAGAACGCGCGTCCGAAAGGAAATCGCAGGTGGGAACGGGCGACAGAAGCGAAAAAATTCGGACCTACAATTTCCCCCAGAACCGGGTGACCGATCACAGAATCGGATTCACGCTCCATAAGCTTGACCGCGTTCTCGAAGGGGACATCGACGAGATTATCGACAATCTCGTTACGCATTATCAGGCAGAGCGGCTGAAGGAGATATGAAGATGCTCCATCTGCGTGAAGCCCTCCTTTTTTTGTTTCGCTTTTTAGAAAGTGAATATGCTATTATTTCTCATGCGTAAATTTCTGATTATCTCGCTTTTCCTCATCCTGAGCGTCGCCGTCTTCGAAAAGACTTATGGCGCCGATCCTTGCGATCAGGCGGTGACAAAGGAAGAAGTTCAGAAACTCTTTGCGGAAGGATTTCCTGACGCTAAGATCCTCGATGTGCGGCCGAGTCCGGTCAGAGGGTTGGTCGAAGTTGCAATCGAGTCACGAAATCAGAAGACGATCTATTACCTTGACACGGCAAAAAAGCATGTTCTCGTGGGCGGATTGTTTGATTTCAAAACGAAAGCAAATCTAACGCAGGAGCGGCTCCTCGAACTCAACAAGATAGATATATCGCTGATCCCCCTTGATGACGCTGTTGTGATGGGCGAAAAAAACGCGAAGCACCGGGTGATTGTTTTCGACGACCCCGAGTGACCCTACTGCGCGAAACTTCATCAGGAGATGAAGAAAATCATCCAGAAGAGAAAAGATATCGCATTTTATATCAAGATGTTTCCGCTGAAGATACACCCCGGGGCCTACGACAAAGCAAAAGCGATCGTATGTGAAAAGTCTCTCGCACTTCTCGATGACGCATTCGAAAAAAAGCAGCTGCCGAAGCCGAAATGTGAGACTTCCGTCATAGAAGACAACTTAAAGCTTGCGGAAAAGCTCGGGATATCCGGCGCTCCGGCCATTATTCTTCCGAACGGTTATCTCGTGCCCGGCTATAAGGAAGCCGACGCGCTGATCACTCTTGTCGACAAGTTCTCTGCCGCGAAATA
>JBFLXP010000128.1:1650-8171 GCA_040757315.1 Nitrospirota bacterium | reverse complement strand
CCAATTACCACGCCGAATCTGAACGGCTGATACAGTAATTGGACCTCTCCATGTTCAATAGGATGGGAAGGGTATATTCGGGATACTGGCGGGAGGTCGATAAAGGAGGGAATCGTCCTCTATCACATCTGACAAACTGTCTTCCACTCACGCTGACCGTAGGTGCGCACGATATCAAGCAGCTTGTTCTGAGACTTTTCCGACAGTCCGAAGCTGCTCAGTTCCTGCAAGAGGCCTGAATATTCGCCGTAGCCAGCGAGATAACCGTTCAACCGGGCAGCAGCGGTGGAATTGACTAAGTCATTTTCTTCCGGATAGAAGGCACGGAACTCTTCCATGATATCCGTCTCCCTCCGCAAACGGAATTTCTGATGATAGTCTTCGGCAAGGCAGAAACGGTCGAAAGGAATTATATCTGTATAGAGCTTCTTTCCTCTCTCCTTCTCCTCCCGAACCTTTGATTCACGGGCGAAATTTTGCTGCTGGTCGTCATGGAAAAAAATGATGGATTTGTACTGGCGCGACATCGACGGATAGTCAGGGTCATGGCTTGCCCAAAAAACCTTTAGTAATTCTTCATAGGCTATTCTTGAGGGATCATAATCGATCTGAACAGATTCGGTGTGGTCGCCTATAGTATGGTACGTAGGATTCGAAGTTGTTCCTCCGGCATAACCTACTCGCGTCCTGACAACACCATGGACGACTCCGAACCTGGAGTCCGGTCCCCAAAATCAGCCCAGTGCAAACGTAGCCGTTTGCGTCATCGCCGGAGCGATATCGATCTGCGGTTTTCGAGTCTTCATACTACGAAGTATATCAGGATTCAGCGGAGGTCGCGGCTGAAGACAAAGAAGTCATCAGAGATGGGTAATGAATTCTCTTAGACGTGATCTGTCACTTTCCGCAAGATTGAGAAATTCTATCCCCAAATTATATCGATTAGCTCTTTCATCGCCCCCCTGCACATGCGAGGTGATCCTGCCGGTAAACCTTATCGGGGCCTTTTCTTCAGGCAGATGGAGTGCCATGGGATATTTGTGGTCGACCGGATACATATCGTCCGTCTCAATAAGCATGCCGCCAAGCCCGATTTTCTTCACCGGACACGTCGCAGGATACTTCATCAACGCCTTCCTGTTCCTGTAAACCTTGAATCTCAGGGCGCTGGGCTGGTATTGGTAGCTTAATTTTTTTGTATCGGGAACACCGGCAATTCTCATAAAATCTTTGAGTCGGATCAAGGTATACGGGGCAACTTCCTGAAATTGGATACCCGCCTGATGCCGTTTTCGGCCATCCGCAGTATCAGCCGCGCTTTCTTTTTCCCAGACGACCTTTCCCTTCAAGGGCCGGTCTATATTTTCGTCGGCGATACCGATCAGAATATTATCACCCGGCGTCACGCTCTTTGCCGATAAGATACAGGCGCCTCCGAGACTTATATTCGCCAGATCTACCTCTTCGGACAGTATCATTCTTGCCAGAACGTTTCTGCCTTCTGTGGAATACCTCTTATACCGCCTTTTATCCCTTAAATACTGTGGTGGGGAACTGCCGCCGGGAGAGCCTGCGAGCCTGGCTTTGGATTTGGCTTCGGCTTCAGGACTGGGATAAAACACTTTTTCTTCAGCCGGGTCGGGAGGTCTGTTTCCCTCCTCAGCGATAGGCATCTTGATAGATTTTAACCATCGAAACAGCTTCATGGCTCAATTGTATCAGAAAGCTTGCAATTTTTGTTCCCGTGATAGGCAATATTTGTTGACTGCCTGTTGTTCGGCAACATCCTGAAAATAAATACCTTTTTTGCTCACCGTCCCGGAAGGAAAGGCCGTCGTCTCTGCCACTGGATCTTTCTTACACAGAATTGGGTAGTCAAAGACATAAAGCATTTTGGAAGTGAGCAGCCGGTAGGAGGGTTACCGGCTGCTTATGAAGAAGGTTATTTGTCTTAGATTTAAGAATACACGAGAAATGTGAAGGAATAGCGAACGAAATATGAAACATTTATGATGCCAAAAAAATTGGGCAGGTGTATTAATCCTGCCCTCTGCAGAAAATTCTCCGAGATATTCACGATCTCTCTCGGAGAACATGGGGCGTTTGACCCAATGCACATGTTATATGTACTATCAAATTCCATGCCATGGCATAACTTATTGATTTTTCGTAAAAGAAGAAAAGTGGATTCTCATTTTTCCGGTCAAATTGCCACATTTTTTGTATTTCTGCCACAAAGTTGTCACAGGATCAGTGACCAATTTTGTCAAAATCCGAATTTCCCCATCGGAGTTGAAAACTCAGCCATAATCTCACTCTGCGAAGAAAATTTTGTGGATTCACACATGAAGTCAGGAGATCTATGTGATAGGCTTTGTTTATGAGTCAAGAAATACTTAAATCCAGCGATGAGAAATGTCATTGCGAGTGAAACGAAGCAATCTCGTCTTTCCCAAAGAGATTGCCGCACGCCCTTGCGCTCGCAATGACCATTGTATCAACGTTCACATTGTTATAGCCAGATTTGAAAAATACTATCTGCTTAAGGAGGACATATGAAAAGTTCTCTGATTCTATTCATTGTTCTGTTGTTGTTCGGGTCAGCCGGTGCCGAAATAAAGACGGAACTCGTGGAATACAAGCACGGCGAAGTTTGGCTGGAGGGATATCTTGCCTATGACGACGCGATAAAGGGGAAAAGGCCCGGTGTAGTTGTGGTACACGAATGGTGGGGGTTGAATGATTATATTCAAAGCCGGACACGGGAAGTGGCGAAGCTCGGCTACATCGCCTTTGCAATCGACATGTACGGAAAGGGCAGCAGAGCCCGTGATCCTCAGAAGGCAGGCGAGCTGTCAGGTTCCATGACCAAAGACCCGAAACTCCTGCGCTCCCGCGCGGCTGCAGGACTGGACGTCCTGAGAAAACAAGATCTGACAGATCCCCGGAAGATGGCCGCAATTGGATACTGCTTTGGGGGAAAGACCGTGCTCGAACTCGCCCGGAGCGGAGCCGACCTCGCCGGAGTCGCCAGCTTCCACGGCTCGCTCGACACGCAGAATCCGGATGATGCAAGAAACATCAAAGGTTCGGTGCTCGTGCTGCACGGAGGCGATGATCCGTTTGTATCGAATGAGAAAGTTGCAGCTTTTCAGGAGGAAATGAGGAAGACGGGCGTCGACTGGCAGATGAATATTTATGGGAACGCGGTGCACAGTTTCACAAACCCTGATGCCGACAAATTGAATATGAAGGGAATTAAGTACGATGAGAAGGCCGACAGGCGATCTTGGGAAGAGCTCAAGGCTTTTTTGAGTGAGATATTTGGAAGGTAGGGGACAAATTAATAAGGCGTTCATAAGTATGATGACATTGATTCAAGTAACGCCCCCCAACCCCCTCTTAAGCTAAGGGGGGGCGAGGGGGAGTTATGCTAACAAATGATTTTAGAAAACTGAGACCGCCGCTTCGTCTTCGGTCTCATCGAAGTTACCCGTGATTTTGATTTGGAAATTAAGTCTTGCCCCTTTTTTCAGACTTTCAGACGGGTCGTTCTGAACAGCAGTGATGCTATGAATCTAAAAAGGAGAGAATTCCTCTATCTGTCCGGATCTCTTGCCGCTATGAGTGCAACAGGCGCATATGATGCTTTAAAAGGACTGATTAGAAGCCCCAGGGGGAGCCGCGAACCGAGGGACAGGAAGAATCTCTTCAAGGCGGATGGGAAAAGCCTGGTCGGCGTCGTCGGCGGGAGGGATCCGGGACGGTTGATCAAAGAGTCCGTTTCCCTGATAGGCGGCTTCGGCAAAATCGGCATCAAGGGCAAAACCGTGCTTGTGAAGCCCAATGTAGTATCGGGCAGAAAAAACCCGACCACTACAAACCCTGAAGTGGTCAAGGCAATGGTGAGGGTACTCTACGAAGAAGGGGCCAAAGACGTCTTCGTCGGAGACATGTCCGCCCTCTGGAGGCTGCCCACAAAAGACAATATGGAAGCGACAGGGATTAGAAAGGCCGCCGAGGAAGCAGGCGCCAAGGTGATCTATTTTGAAGATCACGATTTCTACGATGTGAAATTATCGAAGGGTAAGTATTTGAAAAGCGTCGGCGTCTCTGAATGGATATTCAAGGTGGACAGGATCATCAACCTTCCTGTGATCAAAACTCACAGATCCGCCACATATACAATTTGCCTCAAGAATTTTGTCGGGGCAACCCATTACAGACAGAGGCCCTATTTTGTCGATTCCCGCCACTGGGAAGAGGTAGTCTCGGAAATCAACCTGGCTTACAGTCCCGATCTGAACGTGGTAGACGGTACAAAGATCATGGTGTCCGGAGGCCCCTGGCAAGGACAGGAAAAAGATGCCGACCTCATCCTTGCAAGCGGAGACAGGGTCGCTGCCGATATAGTCGGGCTTGGGATTATAAAGAGCTTCGGCCTTTCGAAAAAGATTTCGTCCAAAGACGTCTGGCAGCAAAGGCAGATCAAAAGGGCTGTTGAACTCGGCCTCGGGGCAAAAAGCGCAGGCGAGATGAAGCTTCTTGTGAAATCACTGGACAAGAGCAAGGAATTCGATGCGCTTATCAAGGAGGTGAGAGAGCATATTGGATGAGTGTTCCGGTTCATGATTCAGCACCGTTCAGTTCACTTTAGGACAAGGAGAAAACATGGCCACCAAAATTTTCGTAAATCTACCGCGTCGGTCATTCCTCAGCAGGCTTGGTGGTTTTGCCGCTGCCACAGCGGTGAGCATGACACCGTTTGCCTCTTTGCTATGCCCTGGCGACAGCAAAGCGGCAGCTTCAGAACGTGAATCGACTTCTGATCGGCGCACGCGTGCTTTCCGGATTCGAAGAGATGCCGCACGGTTTCATCGGCAAGCCCCGTGGCCGCTCCACCAAAGCAACGGCGATGAAAACCGCTACCCGAACAAAATCGCAAGCTACTCAAAGGGCATGCCGCACAATGATCGCGGCGAGGTGGATATTGACGCCTATGCTTCCCTGCTCCGCGCGTTGAATACAGGCGATCCTGACAGGTTCGAGATGATTCCAGCGGGCTGTCCCGAACCATCGCTGCAGCGACGTCTCGTTAATCCGCAGGCGGGGCTCGCCTTCGATTTAGAGGGCGCCGACTCACACGAGTTGGCGATTCCGCCCGCGCCGGCGTTTGATAGTGCGGAGGAAGCGGGTGAGATCGTCGAGAACTATTGGATGGCATTGTTGCGCGATGTGCCGTTCCTTGAATACGACACACATCCGCTGGCACAGGATGCCGCTGATGACATTGATGCACTATCGGATTTCCGCGGGCCGAAAATCGGAGGTCATGTCACAACCTCGACGCTGTTCCGAGGACTGACGGACGGCGACATGACCGGGCCGTACCTTTCGCAATTTTTCTTGCTGCCCGCGCCTTTCGGAGCAAACTACATAGAGCAAAAGCTCAAAACGACTCTTAGCGGAGTAGATTACATTACATCATTTGCCGACTGGCTGGCCATAGAGAATGGTTGCCGTCCATCGCACGCCGACCAGTTCGAACCTAATCGTCGCTACATCATCAGCGGACGCGATCTCGGCCAGTGGGTGCATGTGGATGTGTTACACCAGGCGTATTTCACCGCGTTGCTGTGCATGCTCGACATGGGCGTGCCTCACAACCCGGGCAATCCGTATATTCACTCGGCCACGCAGGACGGCTTCGGCACGTTCGGTGCTCCATACTTCGCTACGATCGTTCCGGAGGTGGCCACCAGAGCACTCAAGGCAGTGTGGTTCCAGAAATGGTTTGTCCATCGGCGCATACGACCCGAGGAATTCGCCGCACGAATTCACTTAACGGCGACGGGACAGGCGGGCGATCCTATTCACAAAGATGCGCTGAACTCAGCAGTGCTGCCGCTTATCGCCAGCCACAACTACGCGCTCAACGGCAACGAAAGCGCTTACCTCTTGCCCATGGCATACCCTGAAGGCTCGCCGCTGCACCCTGCATACGGCGCAGGTCATGCAACCGTCGCTGGAGCATGCGTCACCATCTTGAAGGCGCTCTTCGATGAACACTACGTTATCCCCAATCCGCTTGTCCCCAACGCTGACGGCTCAGCGGTTGTTCCTTACCAAGGCCCGCCGCTGACCGTGGGAGGCGAGTTGAATAAGCTGGCCGGTAACGTCGCCATGGGGCGCAACATCGCGGGGGTGCACTGGCGCTCGGATGCCACAGCATCGCTTCAACTCGGCGAGGCCGTCGCCTTAGGTATCTTGCGGGATCAGCATGCCACGTACAACGAGGACTTCCACGGCTTCACCTTCACCAAGTTTGACGGCAATACCGTAACCGTATAAGCGAGACAGGCGGATTCGGTTTTATATGCGGGCATGGATTTCGGAATTTAGACGGCCACATCTGGGAGATTATCTAAATGAAGCCGAGTGCGATACAACACCACGTAGAGATTGCGGCTACATGTCAACGCCGGGAGAAACATCGTTGAGCCACGCCCGGAAGACGGGAT
>JBFLXP010000128.1:0-1640 GCA_040757315.1 Nitrospirota bacterium | reverse complement strand
TTCGTTAGTTCATACCGCCCCTCGGCAGATATTTCGACCAGGTCCTCATCCAGAAGGGCATTTATTGCCCGCCGTATTGTCCCGGGCGCCAAGCCATGCGTGGTCGAAAACTCGAGGGAATAGGGAGACTTCGTGGGTTCCTTTGCAAGCGCCTTCATGAGACCTTTCTGGCCAAGAGAAAGCCCTCTCCAGACTCCCTCAAGTTCTGTGGCAGCCTCCATCCTGAGCAGATTCCTGTATGCTGCCCGCACGACGGATTCATCACACGTTCGTTCCGAACCGCTCCAACTCAGGGAGGCGAGTTTTTGGACATAATAGGTGTGACCCGCGACAGAATCATAAATAAGGCCGGCCACAGAGGTCGGACAAATCTTCTCGGTCGATCTGAATCTCTCCACAATGTGATCGACGAATTCTTCCCTCGGGATTTCTGCAACGTCCATCGGGTATGCCATCTTGTAGAACGGTTTGTTCTTGTTGTTGAACATGTCCTTCAATATTCGGCGTCTGCTGCCGACAAAAAGAAAGCTGACGTTCTCACCGAATTGTATGCGAGATCTCAGAGAACCCTCGATTTTTTTTGATTCCTTAAGTACAGTGATCTCCTGAAATTCGTCCAGACACACGGCTATCCGCTGTCGTTTCCGGTTAACATATTTGTAAAGACCGTCCATAACGTCTCCCAGAAGGAGATCTGATCCGACCGACTTATCCAGCCGGACCTCAATCTTGGCGCCGTCCGGCTTCAAGTCCAAACCCGGCACGATCCTCGTGAATAGGGCTCCGACCTTCGCCTGAAACGAACGAGCATCCGCAGCTCCTTTGCCGATACCTTTGATTATTGATGCAGCAAGGATAGAGACAAAATCGTTTTCGCTTGTAATCGAGAAGAGATCGGCATAGACAACAAGTACGCCTTCCTTTTCGATCTCACTGAAAACCTGCTCGACAAGAGAGGACTTGCCCATTCTCCGTTTGGCAGACAGGACAACGTGATGGCCGTTCCTGATATGGTCAAGCAGTTCGGCCTTTTCCTTATCCCTGTCGCAAAATTTCTCGCCTTTTGCGACTTGTAGCGTGAATGGATCCCGCATAGATGCTCCTTTCATATCGCATTATGCACATCGCATTATGCACATCGCAATAAGCATAATAAATTTACATAGATAAGTCAATAGGTTAGCGCCTCAACGAGAAGACCGTTTGGGGAGTCCGTTTTCGTGGAAAGACTTGAAAGACAATTGTATAAGCGAGATATACAACGAGCCGCAGGACCTCGGTTATGGACGGGCATGGACTTCAGGATTTAGACGGCCACATCTGGAAGATTATCTACATGGAGCCGAGTGCGATACAACAGGGTTGAAATTCAAATAACAGACGCTGCGAGACACAGGATTTTAATACAAGATACCGAATGCTTTTCAGACAAGCGGTGCGATGTTCTCACAGTACTCCTCGCGGTAGAGCATCCTATTAACAGTGACTGTTTCAATCGGTATTTGAGAGAAACAGGTCGAAGGAAGGGCTTCAAATTAGAATTCAGTTCTTGCCCGGCACATCATTATCAGGAAAGTCCTGGGGCCAAAGCATCTCCTTACTATCAACACCTAATGGATAACTAAAACAATATACATTAT
>JBFLXP010000127.1:0-8179 GCA_040757315.1 Nitrospirota bacterium | reverse complement strand
AGTCTTATTTTGTCATTATCCGGCTTGACCGGATAATCCAGAACGTATTGAAAAGACTGGATTCCCCGATCAAGTCGGGGAATGACAGATTACCTGGATACTTAATTTATGGACAGACACTATTTAGGTAAAACAACATTTCGAATTTCGGCCGGTGAACTCTCCCTAAAGGGGCCCGCGGAAGTCACCCGGTAATGCCGCTTCGTGGAAGGACTTTCTTTATCAATGAACGATGGAATCTGCGTTTCGCCGATCAGACGGAAGCCTTCCTTCTTGTCCGTCTCTCTATACACTTTGTACCCGCGAACCCAGGTTTCGGGAGACTCCTTCCAGACGAGATAAACGTTTTCCTTTGTCGGCACCGCCCGCAAATCCCGAGGCGGCGAAGGAACCAAGGCCGAAGGATCGACCTTCAACTCCTGTGACGGCGGTCCTTCCCTGATTATGTCGGTCTGTGTGATGCTCCTGACAGTGTAATAGACCGTTTTCACGGCATCGAATGCATCCCGGAATAGCGTGTCCTTCAACGGTTGCTCGTTGAGTGGGACAACCGGATATTTGCCGGAAACTTCGCTTTTATAAACGGCGTAGGCGATTCCCTCGCCGGCGCTTTGCCAGGACAGGACAACAGAATCGGTATCGACGACGAAAGATACGCCCGTCGGCGGGTGAGGAGGACTTACGTTATTAAGCGTCAAAAGCGCGTCCTTGCTGACCGATCCGCGCAGATTCTCGGTGATCACTCTATAGGTAATCCGGCCGCCTTTGACATCCCTGTCCGCAAACGACCGTTCGTTCTTTTCGAGCGACGCTACCTTCTCAAAATCCCCGTCTTTTGACCTCATCACGTGAAATCTTTTTATCGACTTTTCGTCTGCCTCCGGGAAATCCCAGGACAGCATAATTGACGACTCCTTCTGTATGGCACGGAGGTTCGAGGGCGGCGAAGGCTTTTCATATGCCTTGAGCGTGGGGTCGCCTTTCTTACCGCAGGCCGTCAGCAGACCGAGGACTAAGAAGAGACAAAAGACAAAAAGGAGAAGTCCGCTTCTGCCGTTGATCATCCGACGAGCTTCTTCAATCTTCTGATCTGTTTTTTTACCTCGACGGGCGATGTACCCCCCGGCGATTTCTTGTTCTTGACGGACTCCTCAGCAGAGAGGCGAGAATAGATGTCATTTTTTATTACGGGAGAATATTTCCGGAATTCTTCGATAGACAGATCCGAAAGACTTCTTTTTTGTTTCAGAGCAAAAAGGACGATCATGCCGGTAATCTCATGGGCCTGTCTGAAGGGTATCCCTTTGCCGACAAGATATTCCGCAAGGTCCGTCGCGGTCGAATATGCCGCGCCGGCGGTCTCCATCATCCTCCGCGTGTTGAACGCCGCGCCGGGGAGCATCGCCGCGAGTACCGCGAGACAGGATTTGACCGTGTCGACGGTATCGAAGACCGGCGGTTTGTCTTCTTGTAAATCTCTGTTATATGCGAGCGGGAGTCCTTTCAAAACAGAGAGAAGGTTCAGAAGGTTTCCGTAAATCCTTCCGGTCTTTCCCCTCACAAGCTCGGCCACGTCGGGATTTTTTTTCTGAGGCATGATGCTCGACCCGGTAGTGAACGCATCAGGCAATTCGACAAACTTGAACTCCTCGCTCGACCATAGCACGAGTTCCTCGGAGAGCCTCGAAAGATGCGCCATCAGCAGGGCCGAATTAGACAGAAACTCCACCGCAAAGTCCCGGTCGGACACCGCGTCGATACTGTTCCAGGCAATCTCGCTGAATCCGAGCAGTTTTGCGGTATAAGCCCTGTCGATGGGAAGGGTTGAGCCGGCAAGTGCGCAGGACCCGAGGGGAAGGCGGCTGGTCCTTTTTAATGCGTCCGAATATCTCTCCCTGTCTCTCTGCATCATCTCGACATATGCGAGAAGGTGATGGGAGAGGAGAACCGGCTGCGCCCTCTGCATATGGGTGTAACCGGGCATGTATACGCCGAGATGTTTTTCAGCAAGATCGATGAGCGTCTTCTGGAGACGTTGAATCAACAGTTTGATTTCTTCGGATTCGGTCCTGATGTAAAGCCTGAGATCGAGCGCCACCTGGTCGTTTCGCGAACGGGCGGTGTGAAGTTTTCGTCCCACGTCTCCGATTTTCTGAATCAGGGCCGCCTCGATATTCATATGAATGTCCTCAAGATCTTCCCTATGCTGAAATGTGCCGGCTTCAATCTCGCGAGCTATTTCCCGGAGTCCGCCGATTATCTTCTTTGCATCGTCGCGCATTATGATCCGCTGCTTTGCAAGCATCCGTGCATGAGCGATACTCCCTTGGATATCGTGCTTCCAAAGACGGCGGTCAAAGGATATGGATTCAGTGAACGACTCCACGATCCCCGCCGTCTTTTCGGTGAACCGTCCTGTCCAGGGTTTTTTCATGAGCCGCTCCGGAATCCCATCCGGATATCTTCAAGCTGCCTGTAGACCTTGAACAATATTTCAGGAGCGTTCAATCGTATCGGGCCGTTCATGACATAGGGCGGCACTATATCCTGGATGAACTCAAACCAGCCCTCTTTCCACGTGACGGCGTCAAGAAGGAGTTCCTTGGCGTAGGTGATTATTATTTCCGTAAGGCGTTCGATAGTCATATACTGCGAATCGATCAGCCGCTGTGTGAACGGCACCTTCATGGTCTGACTCTGCATCAGAGCCGATTTTATTTTGTCAGCCGCAAGATGCGAACCCTTTACAATGTATTCTCCAAGACGTTCTCCCTCCTTGTTCGATGATACATAGACAATTTTTCCCTCTTGAACGTAGATCTTTTTTTCGATGCCGCGATTGTTTGCAGTGATCGTACCGGTTTTATTTGCCAAATCTATCCATTGCAACAAATCCGACAGCTGCATAACTGCCAAATCACCTTTTATCGATGCCATATGACCTCCCTACCGGATTCTCGCCTGGGCGAGAATCCTTCGACAAGCTCAGGGTGACGCACTGTACGACCGGCAAAAGGTCTCATGGTGAGCCTGTCGAACAATGACATGAAAGATTCTCTGCGAGTCATGACCGGTTGCGGCGGCCCGGCCGCAGAGCATTTACCCAATAATAATATAGCTCAGGAAGCGCACTGTCAAGCATATCACGCTATATGGTGTTCTCACTCTTCCTTGAGATAACTCCTTAAAAGGGATAAAGTAACTATATATGGAGCGCGCTGCACTCAAACTGCTTCGGCAACGGATCGAGTCGGTCATAAGAGGCAAGACTCAGGCGGTAAAAATGGCGATTGTAACCCTCCTGGGGAAAGGCCATCTCCTTCTGGAGGACGTTCCCGGCATAGGCAAAACAACCCTTGCGTTCACCATGGCGAAAGCCACGAATTGTTCTTTTCAGAGAATCCAGTTCACGAGCGATCTCCTTCCGACGGACGTAATCGGCGTGAACATTTACAATCCGGACAGCAAAGAGTTCGACTTTAAGCCGGGTCCTCTTTTCGCAAACATCATCCTGGCCGACGAGATCAACAGAACGAATCCCAAGACACAGTCCGCCCTTCTTGAAGCTATGAATGAGCGAAGGGTCTCTGTGGACAGAAAGACATATACTCTACCCGAGCCCTTCATGGTGATAGCAACACAGAATCCCATAGAATATCACGGCACTTTCCCCCTCCCCGAAAGCCAGCTCGACCGCTTCATGATGCATCTGAAACTCGGATATCCCTCTCCGGAATATGAACGTCAGGTCATACTTCAGCAGGCAAGTTTTGATCTGATAGAATCAATGGAGCCGGTCGTCTCCGGGGAAGAGATCATCGCGATGCAGCAGGAAGTGAATGCCGTGAAAGTCGACAACAGCATCCTCGACTATCTTATGACGATTGTCATACAAACCCGGAAACACGAGAGCATAAGGCTGGGGGTCAGCCCGAGGGGAGGGCAGTTCCTTCTCAAGGCTGCGAAGGCGGCGGCATACTGTGAGGGCCGAGATTATGTCGCACCGGAAGATGTCAAAGAGGCTGCCCCGCTTGTCTTCGGACACCGGATTATCCTGAAAACTCAGACTTATATTTCCGATGCTGAAAAGGTCATTGAAGAGATCGTCGGTAAAATACCGGTCCCGGTATAAGGCAACCAGGGAAGGGAAACGGTTCATTCTCGCGACGATCCTTATTGCATTTGCCGCGTTGAACACGGGGAATAACCTTATCTTCCTCATCCTTTCCATGATGCTGTCTTTCCTGGTGCTGTCAATCGCCATCCTCAGAGTCAATATGCACGGACTCACGCTGAGTGTTTTCCAGAACAGGCCGGCATACGCGGGAAGTCCGGCTGATATCTCCGCAACCATAACGAACAGGAAGAAATTCTTCCCCGCTTATTCAATCAATGTTTGTATGCGGCGGGGAAAAAAGAATTGTGTCCCGCTGCCTCACATCCCTCGTTCTTCCGAGGCGTCTGCGAATGTTCCCGTCCTCTACAAAAGGAGAGGCCTTTACCGGTTCGGCGACTTCATACTCGAATCATCCTTTCCCTTCATCCTTTTTTCCCGAGTATTGTCCAGTGACGTGAAGGGGGGAATACTTGTCTACCCCGGAATAAAAGAAATGGAAACCGTGCTTCCGGAACTTGCGGCTGAAAGTTATGACCTGTTGCATCCCAGCGCTCGTTTGGGGGATGAATTCTCGCGCATACGGGAGTTCAGATACGGCGATGACCGGAGAAGAATTCACTGGAAAACATCGGCCAAGACGGAGAAAGTCATGGTTGCCGAATATGCTGCGGAGGAATCGAGATGGCTCACGATAGTGCTGGACAATCTGAAACCTCCCGACGAAGAGGCATTCGAAAAATCCATAGTCTTTGCAGCCTCGGCTGCAGACCGATTCCTGAAGGAGGGTTATTTTGTGAGGCTTCTCACCTGCAAGAAGCTGATACCATTCGGGGCTGGAGGCGAGCATCTTTTCAAAATACTCGATGTGCTTGCGCTGATCAAGGGACAGGATTCCTGGGAATGCCCTGTTGCGGTCGGGCCAGAAGGGGTCACGATTCTCATACTCAATTCGGAAGTATCTCCTTTAAGGAGATATACCGGCACAAGCAACATGGTGGTTTATGCCTCCGATCTATAAACTGCTGACTTCGGTTTTGGCGTTCACCGGCTGCGCGAGTTTGTTCGTTACGGGTGGGGTCAATCCTCTTATGACGGTCGGCGGGATCGGATTGTTTCCCGGGTACTACCGCTTCTTCAAAGGCAAGCCTCCGGCGCCGAAATGGGTTGTCGGCGGCCTTTCGATATTGACTATACTCCTTTTCTTCTTTGACTCGCTCGTCATATCGAACGACTACTTCCTGGGCGTCGCCCATCTGACGATAACCTTTCAGGCGATCAAGAGTTTCGATTTGAAAAACCCTTGGGACCATCTCCAGGTATATTTCATGGCGCTCCTCCAGTTGATCATTGCGTCGGAGCTGACACATTCGGTAGTCTTCGGTTTTATCTTTGTGCTCTTTCTTATGGCGCTGGTGGCCGCGATGGTGCTTTCGCATTTTGTCAAGGAAGGGACTTTGGAAAGAGTGCGGTTATGCTACCCGGTACCCGTTATCTCTCTTCTGACGCTGGTCTTTACTCTCGTCTTCTTCATCTCGATCCCCCGCGTATCGGGAAGAATGTGGGGGAAAAGCCACACCAAGGGTATCAGGACCGTCGGATTTTCCGAAAGAGTGGACTTTGGCTCTTACAGTGATATCAAACTGGATCCCACCGTCATAATGCGCGTGGAATTGACGGGCGATCACAACGGCACGTTCTACTGGAGGGGCATGACCCTCGATCATTTCGACGGACTGTCGTGGTCGAATACCCTTCAGAGATCGCGCATATTCAGAGAGGAAGGACTTTTCAGAATGCGCCCCTTCGAGAAGGAAAGGGCGGTCAGACAGTGGTTTTTCGTCGAGCCGATGGACACAGACGTCATCTTCGGCCTGGCAGATATCGCGGCGGTCGAAGCGAACGCTTATTCTATGCAAACGGATGCGGCAAACGCTCTTTACTTGCCTGCGAAGATGGGAAAGAGATTCAACTATGTTGCCTACAGCATCGTGCGTGAGCCTGATCTGAGAGATGACGTATCCAGATATCTGCAATTGCCTGAGGGCATCGAAAAGATATCTCAGCTTGCCCGGGGCGTTGTCGAACGAAGCGATACGGACGAACAGAAGGCACGGAAGATAGAACAATACCTCCTGAGAAATTTTTCCTACTCTCTTTCTCCGCCTCCTCCGCCCAAAGGGGTGAGCCCTCTTGACGATTTCCTTTTTAATGCCAGAAAGGGTTTTTGCGAGCATTATGCCACGGCTATGGTATTGATGCTCAGGGCTCTCGATATCCCCGCCCGTATTGCGACTGGTTTCGTCGGAGGGGAAGTGAATGAATACGGCGGATACGTCATTGTCAGGCAGAGCGACGCTCATTCGTGGGTAGAGGCAGCCGTAAACGGCGTCTGGATGCGCTTCGATCCCACTCCTCCTGTTTCCCAGACCAGGCCTTCGCGAATTGCGCTTTTCCTCGATTCGATGAGGATGAAGTGGAGCAGATATATTATCGCCTTCAGCATTTCCGATCAGCAGGAGCTTGCCCGCGTCGTCTCGCTGCCGTTCAGACTTCCGATCATGCCGGAGGTGAAGGGTGAGCCGCTGATTATTCTCCTTCCGGCTTCATTTCTGGCAGGAATAGTCACACTTATCATTGTCCTGAAGCGTCTGCGATGGAGAAGATATGGTCCTGTGACGGCACGATACGTACGGTTGAGAGATCTCGTACGCAGAAGAGGAGGTGCAGTCTCACTGTCTTCCACGCCGGACGATGTCAGAAGAGAGGCTGAGAAAGTCGGAATGAACGGCAGCGTTGCAGAATTCATTCATTTGTACGAAGATCACAGGTTCGGCGGCCTGAAAATGAGCGGCGAGCGAAGGTCGAGATTCGAGAGATTGTTCACGGAGATCAGTAAATAAACTGCGAGTCTTCCAGGTCTTCTCCTTTCCAGCCGTATTCACCGATCAGCGGAACAAAAACGCACGGCGTGTGATATTCTTCTTTTAGCTTCCCCGCTGACTTCGTCGCTTTCACAAGCTGCTGCGAGAACCGGCTTCCGACCGGGGCAAGGATTATGCCTCCGTCGGCCAACTGTCCTATGAGAGGTTCCGGCAGCTTAGGGGTTCCGGCCGTGACCAGAATCCGGTCAAATGGCGCATTTTCAGGCCATCCCAATGTACCGTCGCCGACCTTGAGATGGATGCCGGAATACCCGAGTGACCTCAGTCTCTCCTCCGCATGCCGCGCAAGAGTTTCGACTCGGTCGATAGTGTAGACTTCAGCGGCGAGTTCGGCAAGGATCGCAGCCTGATACCCGGAACCGGTCCCGATTTCGAGAACCTTTTCATCTCCATCGAGTTCCAGCAGTTGGGTCATCACAGCAACCATATAGGGCTGGGAGATCGTCTGCCCTTCGCCTATAGTCAGTGCAGAGTCATCGTAGGCCCTGTGCTGTAAATGCTCAGGGACGAAGAGATGACGCGGCACTTTTCGCATCGCATCAAGTACGCGCTCATCCGCTATTCCTCTTGGAACGATCTGGTTCTTCACCATCAGGTCGCGCATCGTGTCAAATTTCATTGCTTAATCCTAAAGATGCAAATACTGCTATATAGCATTCTTGATGCCCTTGCGATCTGTCATTCCGGCTTGTCCGGAATCTTTCTTTTTCCTTGGAAGGATTCCCGACAAGCGGGAATGACAACTTGAGGTGTCTTGTCGCCGAACTGTTTATTATTATGTCGATTCACTGTGTTTATGAGGCATTCAGCCACAGCCGCATCCGTACCAGCCACATCTCATTTTTTCATCCTTTTCGCTATCTCCCGCGAAGCGATCACTCCGGATATGGACGCCTGTATCAGGCCTCTGCTGACACCGGCGCCGTCACCCACAGCAAAAAGATTTTTGACATCCGTCTCCAGACACCCGGAGAGTTTCGGCTGGACAGAGTAGAACTTGACTTCTGCGCCATAGAGCAAAGTGTCTCCGGAGTTCACGCCCGGCGCTATGTTATCAAGGGCCTCGAGCATTTCGAGAATGTCCTTCAGATGGCGATAAGGCAAAACAAAACTCAAGTCC
>JBFLXP010000126.1:0-8189 GCA_040757315.1 Nitrospirota bacterium | reverse complement strand
CCTTGCGCTCTTCAGTTGTTGAAGCACAACCGAATATCCCCATCATGAACAACAAAAGCACAATCGCCGACACCGTTCTGAGTAGCATCGTCCTTCCTCCATTCGGTCTATGATTTGTTTTCAATGACACAATCATGCAGGCTATTATACTTTTTTTCATGCTCTTGTGGAAATTTTGTGAATAAGCCCCCTTTATTCGGTTCCTTATTTTTCAGCAATTGCCAAAAGAGAGATTGTTATCTCAGAATTGAGACACTTTTTTTTTGGATTTGTTCACCGGGATGGGAAAACCCACTCCTCTGCAAGGAGGGGCAATAGGAGTTATTAATTGAAGTATCGGATCACACATTCTTATGTACCTCTGTACCTTATAAATTGTGTCTGTCTATGAATTGAGGTGAACGCAAAAAAAAGTGTGTCATTCCCGTGAAAACGGGAATCCAGTATTTTCAAGCCGTTCTGGATGCCGGATCAAGTCCGGCATGACAAAACAACAACTTTGTATAGGAGGCTTCAGGAAAAGACACACAGCCTCAATTGAGGGATTATCGGCGGGATCTACATTTTTTCCTTGCTTTTATTTTAGCGAATGCTATAATATAAATTTGTCTTCGCCGACTTTTCCGCAGCAACTCAGCTTGTGGCATAACACTTGCTAATATTTTTGGAGTATGTTGCAGAAAGATTAAACCGTGAAAAAGAAGATATCGATCGTCATTCTCGGAATCGCCGTAATAGCCTTTCACTTTATAGCCATCGCCGCCGTCGATGCACCCCATAACGAATGCAACAACGTGTCCTGTGGAAGTTGTCACGGGCAGGATCTCCTGAACTCTCCCTTCTGGGGCGGAAGCATGACATATGATCAGCTCTGCCTGAGTTGTCACAGAGCCTCGTCGGCGCCTCCGGGAGGATATACGGAAATCAATGCTCCGCTCGTAAAGACCCATTCAAGCCTCGCAACAAGCGCAAAATACGGCAATTGGGCGCGGGAATGCCGCACTTGCCACGACCCCCACTATCAAAGGCAGAAAGCTTTCAAAAATTCGAACGCAAGCAGCCTTTACCTTGCCACCGGAACAATCACGTCCTGCGAATATAATGGTGGCACTAACACGACCACTCTGACATATTCCTCGATCACTTATAAGCCGGGCTGGGATGCGGCTAAATTGAGTAAGAAAACCGGAGAATACCGCCGCACCATAATTTTTCCGAATGTCGGCAAGCTGGGGTACAGTTATCCGGTAGTCGGAGTCGACGAGCCGCCGTCTACAATTACCGTGAAAGGCGATGCACGGCCGGTCTATCAGTATATTTCATCTTCCACGTTCGCAGTGCTCTACGGCCAGTATATCAAAGATGTGATGAATGTTTCTGGCATCAACACAACCGTCAAGTTCTTTGATCAAACAGGCATGCATTCTTTCGCCGACGGAGATGGAATATACTCCGGAGTATGCGAAGTCTGCCACACGCAGACAGAACATTTCAGGAATGACGGCGGAGCGCCCACACAGAACCACGGCAATCTGAGCGGCGGCGAGGCTGACGGAACAGACTGCATCCTGTGTCACAGTCACGCGGACGGGTTCGGCCATGGCGGCGGATCCCCATGTATTGCGTGTCACGGCCACGACGCAGGATATGAGTACAGCCCCGGAGAATTCAGTCAGGGAGAGGGCACATTCTCCAGCCACTCGACACATACCGAAAACGACAGCGACGACTTCAAAGGACCGTTCATCGACTGCGAGGATTGCCACGACACGAACAATTATCCCTACTTCAAGTCCGGAAGCGATATCAACGGGGACGGGAAATACACGCTTTCAGAGACTAATGTCTGCGACGCCTGCCACAGCTCAAGCGGGTCTTACAACGGAATAGATGATCCGGACACAGGCGCTAAGAGAAATTGGTACTATGGCATCTATGAAGGAACTTCCTTCAAAACGGGAAAGGAGAAATGGTGCGCCGGATGCCATGACGAGAATCCCGCCAACAGCAGAGTCGACGGCAGTGGAATCAACGCACCGAATGTCATCGGTAGAGAAACGGATGCTACCCCCTATGGAACGGGCTACGGCTTTTATAAGACGGGACACGGTCTGCCTAAGTACGAGACTTATCCGGCGTCCGGAGCGGTTGGCGCCGGCGCAATTTGCACAGATTGCCACGACGCCTCAAAAGCTCATTTTGATCATGAGCACAGGACGTATCAGACCGCTCTCGATAATTATCAGGCAGGTTACAGACTTGTGAGCGTTGCCGGAGGCAATCCTAACAATTCTCCGATGGATATCCCGAAATCCTGCTGCTGCGGTCCTTGCAATCGCGTCTGCAGTGATCCTCAACTAACATGGAATTATTATGCGCTATGTTTCAAATGCCATGACAGGAAAAAGATTTTAGGCGGACCGCAATATTCAGGAACATATCATCAAAAATATTACAGCACTAATTTGAGAATGGATTTTCTTAATGCCCAGGGGACATCAACTTCTATCACGGCAACTACTTTGACGGATTCTGGATACGTTGGCGATTGGCCTTCGGGTCAACAATTATTGATGCCGGACTCATCACATCCGGAACTTATTTACAGGATTACCTCCTTCGATGCGGTTAATCACACGGCTACTATTGACGGGGATATGCTTGCCGATAATCCGGCGCTTGCCCCGGGGTCTGCATATCAGATGCGTACTACAACCCAGGGTCATATTGCACACCTTGCCGACAGAGGCGCTTGCGGCGGCGCTCCGGATTGGGACTCCGACTGGAACGGCAGTGCGGATTCTCCCATAAGCTGCCCCGCGTGCCACAATGTCCATGGTTCACCATCTGCACGGATGGCGCAGCACGGCGAGTTGATAAGCACTTATGGCAGCATGGACAAGGTTCCTTCAATTGATTTCTATTATCTGACTTATCTTCCCAATAATACCTCTCTTAAAGACAGCGTCGGCGGAAGAACCATGTTTATAGGGCCGGGCCCCGGCAATGTCGGGAAAAACAAGATATGCAATATGTGCCACAATGACTCGTATTTGTACTATAGAGAAGCGGTCGCGAATCCCGTAATTGTTTCAGCAACCGCAAGCGATACGTCGGGTGCGGGATGTGGCTTGGACGCCGGGGATCAGGTGGTTATCTCCTTCAGTAAAGAGACAAATGGCTCAAGTATCATAACTAATGTAACACAGTTAGGCGCCGTGCTCCCCGTATCAGGTAAGAACTGGGGGACGGCAACGACTGTGGTGTGGTCAAGTGCCGGCGGACACACTGATGACACTCTGACCGCTACTCTGAGCGCTGACGCAAGCGTTGATATCGGAGACACTATTGTCGCAGACGGTGTATCCATCCAGGATGTCGGCGGCAATGCAGTGGCAAACCAGAAAAAGATCGCCGGCACTTTCGGATGTGCAGCTATGAATGCCGTAGCCTGGGACAGGCATGGCTCGCCGGGTGGAGAAGGCATTCAATCAGGCGATCAGGTAGTCATTACCTTCAGTACCTCTACGCAAGGAAACACTATCGACGGCTTCAACATTGATTCGGCCCTTGAACTCGATAATGGTCACACATGGGGAACTATCACATCCGCGATTTGGACAGGCAGCGGCTCTTTTGTCAATAATGTCCTCACAATTACGCTGGACAGCGGAGCAACCATTGCGGTGAATGATACTGTAACTTCGGCCAATAATATCATCAAATATGCTGACGGCCGCCCGATAACAGCATCGGATATCCTCGGAGGTTCCTTCACGCCTATTATATTGAGCGCAGAAGCTAACGATTCTGCCGGCGGAAACGGCAAGAGTTATTACGATTATGTGAAGATCAAATTTTCCACAGCCACAAACGGCTATCCTATAGGTGAGAGCGCATCTGATGACTCGCCTCCTCATGATGTGGATAATGCCCTGAACCTGAGCAGCGGTCATCACTGGACAAGCAAAAACACTCCCTGGCCGCCGTGGAAATACATTTATGCGAAATGGTTATCCGAGACTTATTCTAATGATACTCTCCTCATCCATGTTTTACCTGGCTTTGGAGGATGCGACCCAGGGAGAACGTCAACAGTAGCAATTGGCGATACAATCACCCTCGGCTCACTCATTCGGGATTCCCAGGGAAATGATTTGTCGGGTGCGCAAACAATTATTACAGGCTCGTGGGACGGCTGGAGAACGGTAACTGCAAGTGATGCGTCCGGTCTGGGGCCTTGTGTCCAGGCCGGCGACAAGGTGGTCGTTTCATTTGATAAAGGAACTAACGGATACCCGATAAACGCTGGCAATATTGATAGTGTTTTGCCATTGAACAACGGCCATAGCTGGAAAGACGGCAGCGGGCAGATCGGCTCCGCTGTTTGGAGCAATGCCGGTGGGCGAGAAAAGGATACTTTGACCGTCACCCTGAGCTGTAACACCTCTTGCCCCACTGTCACAATAGGAGACTATATAACTTTTGGTGAATTCTGCGGAGGAGGTCCCGGCCATTTTGAATCGCGTATTAAGGACGAAAACGGCGCTTCGATTTCATCCGGCAGAACGATTTCCGGGAACTTCGGCGGAGCGCCTCCAACAGTGACTTCCGTTGTTCCGAACACAGCAGGCAATTACGAGGACGTAGTCATCACCATTACAGGAACAGGCCTTACCTGCACGAGGACGTTACAGGCAGGAGGTGTCAACCTCGCGACCTGGACGATAGATAGCGACAACCAGATAACGGCAACAATCCCCGCCTGCACATTTGCGGCAGGGACATATCACACTTCCGTCTGGACAAACGAGGGTTATAGCACGCAGACTGCAAGCGACCAGATCACAGTCAGCTCTGTTCTTTCGGTGACTTCTGTGAGTCCCGATACCGTGGTCAACGATGTCGACACGCCCGTGACAGTCTCCGGATCGGGATTCAGTTGCGCCACGGGAGTGATGCTCAAGAATATTGCCGACAGCTCTACAACGGATCTTACGACCTGGACAAAGGACAGCGACTTGCAGATCACGGCAGTTGTTCCAGCGGGAACTGCGCCGGCAAACTATCATCTAATCGTAAATACGGGCATCGGAAACAGCCCCGAGACTGCGGCTGATCGGATTTCGGTGACGGCGCCCTGAGATGAAAAGACTTTTCGGACTAATCGCATGTTGCTCGTTTATGGTTATTGCGCTTACCACATTTGCTTTGGGGGCGATAACAAACTCCCCCTGCAGCGATTGTCATACCATGCACAACAGCCAGAATGCGGCAAGAATGCAGCTTGACGACACACCAGTCTCGGGTTCGGGCGCGGGGGAGTGCCTGGATTGCCATGCCGACAACAGGGCAGCCCTGTTGAGGCTTGATTGTCTGGGATGCCACGCCAAGGGAATTAATGGGAGCGCCGCGGTCATAACCGGCTGGCCTCAGATCGCGCTCAACACGAATGCTGCGCATCTGGCCGGAGGAAATTACAAATATGTCTTCGCCGATGACTCACTGGGGCACAATGTCCACGGGTTCGGCAGTCTTATAAGCATGGACAGCAATCTGGGAAATACTCCGCCGGGTTACAACGCTAATTACGATCCTTCGGCCGGCAAATATCAGGTGGGACAGGCTGCGGCCCAGGTCATGTGCGCAGGACAGAACGGCTGTCACGGAAACAGAGATCAGGTAAGTCCGATATTAGCCATTAAAGGAACGCACCACGCAAATGACTCCATGCTGAAGTTCGGCTCGATCGATGAAGCACGCCACGGGGGCGGCTCCGGGGGAGAGGATTACATTACGGCCGGCAGAAGCTACAGATTCCTTTATAATGTGCACGGAGGCGAGGACGGAGACTGGGAGGCAACAGTCGGCGTCGCGGATCATAATGAATACAAGGGCGCTCCTTTCGGCGGACGGGGACAGACCCAGAATTGGTCCCACATTTCTACTATCAGTGATCTTTGCGCCGAATGTCATGGGAAATTCCACGCGGGCGGCCTAAGCGGAGACAGCGGCATAGGAAGCGAAAGTCCGTGGCTCAGGCATCCGACCGATATCGTACTGCCGAATGTCGACGGATACGGAGTTTACACAACTTACAGCAATGAGGCGCCGGTAGGAAGGGCGACTATTCCAAATGCCGCGTCGAGCGCCGTTAATCCCGGGACGGATGATGCGATTGTAATATGTCTTTCGTGCCACCGGGCGCATGCGTCAGGCTATCCGGACATCCTGAGATGGCAATATCCTGGAACAATTGCGGGCGGTGGTGGTTCAGGGGGTTGCTTCACATGTCATTCGGACAAAAATTAGTCACCGAGGAGGCCCGTTTTATGAGGCAAAGCAGATTAACATCCGTGCTTGTCCTTTTGGCGATGATGGTGATTCTTCTGCCCGGCAGCTCGTTTTCAGAAGTGTCATTTTCACCGCTTGATCCGATCACCCACGGCTTGAAATTTCCGGAAGACGTTGCCGTTGCGCCTGACGGAATTGTCTATGCGGTAGACGGCTTTCGGGGCCTCGTCATGATTTACGGCAGCAGCGGCATGCCTATCGGCAGCATCCGTATGCCTAAACCCACTTCCGTCGCAGTAAACGTGAACGGCTTGGTTTATATCGGCAGCAATGAAGATCAATCCGTCAGGATTCTTGATTCGTCCCACGCTGTCATCGGATTGCTCGGCTCGGGCGCGGGAGAATTTAAATTTCCGAGGAACATCGCAGTGGACAAGACAACGGGCAATGTTTATGTCGTCGACCAACTCGATCATTTGATAAAAATCTATACTGGGGACGGAAAATATATCTTCGCCTTCAGCGATTACCCTAATCTCCCGCAGGATGTTACGGTCGTGAACGGCGAAATCTATGTGGTGGACAGCCCGTTGGTCACGGACAGTTGGGGAGGAACGATCCGCAGTGCGAAAATCAGAGTTTTTGATATGTCCGGCAATGAGACGAGATCCTTCGGCACTTACGGCAATCAGCAAGGTCAACTCATTCGTCCGGCAGGTATTACCTCAGGCGATGAAGGCATTCTCTATGTCACCGACTCTTTCCATGGTGTGGCGCTCTGCTTTGATACCCTCGGAAATTATCAAGGCGCTGTTTACAGCCGGGCAAACCCGATGATGACTCCGGTGGGGATCACTTTAGGCGAAGACAGAAGGCTTCTCATAGCGTCCATGAATACCGCAAGCCTTCACGGTTTCGGACTGGAAGGATATACGCCGCAACTCGATGTGACGCCGACTTACATTTTTTTCAACGGGGAAAGCGGAAGCTCCGGGCCGTCTGCACAAAGTCTTATCATCCGGAACGGAGCTGCAAGCAGCCGGACATACACCGTCACAAAAGATCAGGGATGGCTCATTCTGGACAAGACATCTTTGACTATTGATTCCAACCGCTCCGGAGCAGTGTCTGCGGACGTGGACTTGACGGGGCTGGCAGTAGGATCTTATAACGGGCTGGTGACGGTCGCCGATGTTTCGGGAATTAGCAAACCGATCCCCGTCACTCTCCAGGTGACCGCGCCCGTTGTGCCCGGCCTTACCGTTTCACCTCGGGCACTGAACGTCGAATACGCGATTGGGGGAGATCCGCCGCCTCCTCAGACGGCGACTATTGAATTAGTCAATGCAGGCGGCGTCGCATGGACTGCATCATCCGACCGTCAATGGATAAACATTACACCCTCGGGCGGCATGGGTAGTGCCGTCACTTTTGCAGAAGTGAGAGTCAGTCCGGCCGGGCTCGAACCGGGCGATTATGCAGGCGCCTTGACGGTATACGCCAACGGTGCCTCAGGTTCACCTGCTGTTATCGAAGTGACCCTCGCTGTCCGGCACAACGGCCAAGCGGATGTCAATTGCAACATAGAGGATGCCTCTTTCAAACTCGAAGGCCCCGGCGGAGCCCGGTATAAAGGCAGCGGCAAAACCTGGTCGGTCGCCGGACTTCCAGACGGCACGTACACTATCAAGTACGATCCTGTTACCGGATATAAGGCCCCCCCTTCTGAAGCAAAGGAATTGAAGGGAGGAGAAACTCTCATCTTCAATGGAGAATACTTCAGCCTCGCAAAGAAATCGGACATCGTCATTAGTTGCGCGTCTAAGTATAGAAAACTCGCCGGCACGGGAGTCTTTGACGGAGACGGCGCAATGCTATTTTCCTTTTTCCCCTTT
>JBFLXP010000125.1:0-8243 GCA_040757315.1 Nitrospirota bacterium | reverse complement strand
CGCCGGCACAATGGTGAATGCACGACTCGGTCGCCTTGTTTACGGGTGCAAGGACGAAAAAGGCGGCGCCGTCGACAGTCTTTATAGAATCCTCTCCGATGACAGACTCAACCACCGTGTGGAGGTTATTTCCGGAATCCTCGAAGACGAATGCGCGTGGCTCCTGAAAAAGTTCTTCAAGGATAGACGATGAATCCTCTTCTTCATAATTTATGGCCGTTTGATTTAAACTAATGAAGTAGTTTTTCTGTTTTGTATCCCGTATTCTGAATTCTGTCTTCTGTGTCCTGTCTTATGGAGGGGTGCCAGAGTGGTTGAATGGGACGGTCTCGAAAATCGTTGTGGGGGCAACTCCACCCAGGGTTCGAATCCCTGCCCCTCCGCCACATAAAACCTAGAATCTCATCCTCACTCTATAGGTGATTTTCGTTTCCTTATCCTTCGGAACCTTGACCGTAAACTCGGCGGTGAACGCCTCCGTCTTCTTGTGCGCGTGGGATGAACTGAGCATGGTCCAGTCGCCCGGTATCGGCTCGACTACCTTCACCTGGACATCTTCTTTCTTATGGTTCCTGAGTGAAATCTCGAAGCTTGCCTCATACGTGTCGTAGGCGACCTTTTTCCAGTCCATCTGCTTCCTGCTCCCGACTACATCGAAGGCGTCCCCAAGCTTCACCCGGACTTTTTCGTCTTTCGGCGTATGGTCTATTGAATCCTCTCCGACAAATTGAAGGCTTTGTTCGCTGTCATGCTTGTATACCCGCACCGTTCCTTTGGGGAGGGGAATGCCGAGGTTGTTCTCTTTCTTATTTTCGATTTCTATGAATACTCCGACCTTCTGGTTCGTAATAGCCTCGCCGTGGCTGCTGTAGTAATAATAGGCGGCGCCGTAATAGACGAGTTCTTTCTTTACGGGGATGGCGGCGGCATTCACAAGGCCGATCTGTTTGGTCTGATTCTCTTTGATCGTCGCCCGTCTGTCAAGACTATAAATATGATACTCGAAGAATTCCTCCTCCCTGAACTGAGGAGATGCCGCCTTCCCGGCGATCTCCGCTACCCGAAGCATTTTGTCCCGGTATTCGTATTCGTCCCTGACTCTGTTCACATCTCCCGCGACGAGCTTGAGTTTCGCGTTCCTGAATGTTGTACCGCTCTTATTGTCGATGGTGACCCAGCCGGACAGGTCCGCTCTGTCATCCTTGTCATTCAAAGTGACAATGTAGTCGGCCCTCCAGTTTATGCCGTTCGTGAGATAGGATGCCTCAACCTTTTGCTCAGGCGAGATATCGTTTTCGACAAGCCAAACGAGAGTAGGCTTCGAAATGAGATTTTCAGGAACTCCGGGGAATATGATTCTTCCGGGATGGCCGAAAGTTATCTCCTCACCGATCTTGAATATCGGCCCTCCGTTATTGGACAGAAGTATCGCCGTTACGATCTCCTCCCTTTCCGAATATGGATTCTTATAATAGAGTTTCACCTCTTTGCCGACATACTTATCGAGTAGTTTCTGCGGATTCAGAAGATCATACTCATAGTTCTGCTCCAGTATCCGGAGGCTTTCGGCGTCTATTAGAGATTTGATATAGACACTCGTAGGGATTATCTGGGAAGCCACGTCCATATAGCGCAGCTCACAGGTTCCTTTTGTGAGCTTTATCTTCCGCTGGTCTTTCACAAGACCGAGGTTTACGTTATAGACAGTCACCTCGACGCCTGTCTGGTCTTCGATCCCGGTCGAAAGGACCGATGATTTCCCGCCGCCGTTTCCCGGCGCTGCGAATGCGATGGAGCAAATACATAGTGAAAGCAATACAACCGATGCGAACAACAAATACTTTCCTTTCATGGCAACCTCCCGTTTTCTTGCGTCTTAGTCTATTAGACAACGGCGGTTCCCAAAAAGTTCCTTCTCTCTACCCGGATTATTCGTGAACATTTCGCATGAGAAGAGCGGATGAAGCATCATCGCTCATTCTCGTCCCCGATAGGAATCGGGACCTCCGAGGTATCCCGATAAGAATCGGGATAAAACCGCTCCTATGCTGCATCCGCTCTTCTCATGCGAAATGTTCATGAATAATCTGGGCTATAGCACAAGCGAAAAAATCATCGCGAGGAATTGGTATAAAATATGTAGCGTGAAACAGGAAGATTTGGAATATTTCAAGCGTTGGTTCTCTGATTTCTGCAAATCTTTTTATACGCCGAATGCGGAGGATCAGAAAAATATTCTTCTCAAGGAAGAGCACACTTTTAACGTGTGCGATAACATGGACAAGATAGCCGGAGGACTGTCACTCGATGAGGGACAAAGACTGGTGGCCGAGACGGTTGCGCTCTATCATGACGTGGGCCGCTTTCCCCAATATGCCGCGTATAAGACTTTTAGAGACAGCATCTCCGTCAATCACGGGATTCTCGGGGCGGAGACCCTGATCGAAAAAAAGGTTCTGGCCGATCTTCCTCCATCGGAACGGGAGATCGTTATTCAGTCCGTAAAGTTCCACAACGCATTCTCGGTCCCGAGGAACGAACCGGAAGAAATCGCCTTTTATATCCGGTTGGTGAGGGATGCGGACAAGCTCGACATATGGCGGGTGTTCCTCGAATATTATGAAAGTCCTGCTGAGAGCAAGGCATCCGCTGTGGGACTCGGACTCCCCGACGTACCGGACTGTTCGAAAGACGTGCTGCCGATTATTTATGAGAGACGTGTCGTACCCCTTTCAATGTTGAAGACTTTGAATGATTTCAGACTGCTTCAGCTCTCCTGGATATTCGACATGAATTTCAGGCCCTCTTTTCTCCTGCTTGAAGAAAGGGACTATATAAATAGGATACTGTCACACCTTCCACAGACGGAGGAAATCCGGAAGGCGGGGGAGTATCTGAAAGAATACGTGAAACAGAAGGTCTACTGAACGATGCCGCCGGTATCCCAGAATTTCCATTTAAGATAATCGTTGATCCCGCGGGCCGCTTTCTTGCCGGCGCCCATTGCAAGGATTACCGTCGCAGAACCGGTAACGATGTCTCCGCCTGCAAAGACTCCCGGTTTGGTCGTCATCCCAGTCTCGTGATCGGCAACGATATACCCTCTCTTGTTAAGAGTGAGATCGGAGACCGTCTGCGTCAAAAGAGGATGAGAACGGGTTCCGATCGCCGGAATGCCGACGTCGATATCCAGCGTGAATTCGCTCCCTTTGACCGGAACCGGTTTTCTCCTTCCCGATGCATCCGGTTCTCCCAATTCCATTTTCATGCATTCAACTCCCGCAACGTTTCCCTTGCCGTCGTCAAGGAACCTGAGAGGACTGGTCAGCAGCATGAACTCGATGCCTTCCTCGTGAGCGTGGTGAATCTCGGCCCTTCTGGCCGGCATCTCCGCATCGGAACGGCGGTAGACGATATACACTTTCTCGGCGCCGAGCCTGAGCGCAACACGTGCGGCATCCATGGCGACGTTGCCGCCGCCGAACACGGCGACTCTTTTGCCCCTCTTTACCGGCGTATCATATTCGGGGAAGAGATAAGCTTTCATGAGATTCGCACGGGTGAGGAATTCATTGGCCGAATAAATGCCGTTCAGATTTTCTCCGGGAATTCCGAGGAAGATCGGCAAACCGGCGCCGGTAGCAATGAAACAGGCGTCGTATCCGTGATCGGTGAGCAGCTCATCGACAGTGAAAAGTTTTCCGATGACGGCATTCATTCTGACATCCACCCCGAGTTTTTTTATGTAATCGACTTCCCGTTCAACAATCACTTTGGGAAGTCTGAATTCCGGTATTCCATATACCAATACTCCGCCCGTTTTATGCAGCGCTTCAAAAAGTGTGACCTGATGGCCCGACTTGATCAGATCCGCAGCGCAGCTCAAACCTCCGGGGCCCGAGCCGATGATAGCCACTTTTCTCCCCGTGGGTTTCGGCGTCTCAGGCACCTGGATCTCGCCCTGCGCCGCTTCGTAATCGGCGACGAACCTTTCGAGGTTTCCTATCGCCACGGGTTTCCCCTTCTTTCCGAGAATACAGAGTGACTCGCACTGAATTTCCTGCGGACACACTCTTCCGCATACGGCGGGCATTGCGTTCTTTTCTTTTATCCGCCACGCCGCTTCCACGAACTTCCCTTCCTTGATCAATTTAATAAATGACGGGATATCAACCTCAACGGGACAGCCCGTCCTGCAGGTGGGCTTCAGACAGTTCAAACAACGGGACGCTTCCCGGGCGGCCTCTTCGGGGGAATATCCGTAAGGCACCTCCATGAAATTCCGCGCGCGCGCCTGCGCGTCCTGTTCCCTCATCTTTACCCGGTCTATTTTTTTCTCTTCCATGATTATTTGCCCTCCAGCGTTTTCTTGTAACGCTCGAACGCGGTCTTTTCCTCTTCGATATACATTCTCTGCCGCGCCATGAGGAGATCGAAATTCACTTGATGGCCGTCGAATTCAGGACCGTCGACACAGGCGAATTTCGTTTGACCGCCGATGTCGACTCTGCAGGCCCCGCACATCCCCGTGGCGTCGACCATGATGGAGTTAAGACTCACGATGGTTTTTACGTGATGTTTTTCGGTTGTTATGCAGACGAATTTCATCATGATTGCAGGGCCGATTGCGATTACGCGGTCGATGCCTTTTTCGGACCGCAGCAATTCATCGAGCGGGACCGTGACAACGGCCTTTCTCCCGTGCGAACCGTCATCCGTCGCGACGATCAATTCATCCGAAACACTGCGCATCTTGTCTTCCCAGAAGATGAGATTCTTCGAGCGTGCGCCTATGACGGAGATAACTTCGTTCCCTGCTTCTCTGAGGGATCGCGCTATCGGATAAATCGGCGCTATTCCTACACCGCCTCCGACACAGACAACTCTTCCGAAATTCTCGATATGCGTATGCTTGCCGAGAGGTCCTATGACATCCGTAATACGGTCGCCCTCACGCAGACTTCCGAGCTGGTTCGTTGTCTTGCCTATTTTCATGAACACGGATGTGATCGTACCTTTTTCTCTGTCATAGTCTGCGATTGTCAACGGTATCCGTTCACCCTGTTCGTGAATTCTCAGCACGAAAAAATTTCCTGCCTTTGCTTTGAGGGCGATATCTTTCGCTTCGATCTCGAATGATGTTACCGCGTCCGATAATTCCTCTTTCCTGACGATTTTGAACATGTCCCAGCCTTCCCTTTTTTGTATTTTCCCGGCAAAAAAAAACTATTTCATATGGCCGCAATTTTTACTTGACAAGTGATGGTGCTTTTAAGTATAACATAACCGCTTATGCCTGGAACCTACATGCCATCAGAGTATTTGCCGGTTCTCATCTTCATCATGATCGCAACGGCGTTCGGTCTCGGCGCCCTGATCATCGGCATGCTCTTCAGGCCGAAAAAACCTTATTTCGAAAAACTCCTGCCCTACGAATCGGGCATGACACCCACGGGAGAACCCCGCTACAGATTTGCTATTCGGTTTTATATTCTCGCGATGCTCTTCGTCGTGTTCGACGTTGAGGCAATTTTTATTTATCCTTGGGCTGTGGTTTTCGACAAGATCGGCATGTTTGCCTTTATAGAGATGATCATCTTTATCGTGATCCTCTTCATCGGATATATCTATGCCTGGAGAAAAGAAGCATTCCAGTGGGATTAATTTAAGAGGGAACCAATGATAATTGACACAGCGCCAACCGGACTTATCACAGTCGAAGAAGGGACGAAGATATTACCCCCCAACCTGATTATCACGACGCTCGATAAGATCATAAACTGGGGGCGGTTGTCTTCGATCTGGCCAACTACCTTCGGCCTTGCTTGATGCGCCATCGAGATGATGGCCGTGGGCGCATCACACTATGACTTCGACAGGTTCGGTATTATTTTCAGGGGCTCGCCACGGCAGGCGGACTGCGTCATCGTTGCCGGAACAGTAACGAAAAAGATGGCCCCTGTCGTGCGGAGAGTTTTCGACCAGATTCCTGAGCCCAGATACGTCGTTGCCATGGGAAGCTGCGCATGCACGGGCGGAGTCTTCAGGACATACAGCACGGTGCAGGGAGCCGAATCTTTTCTCCCTGTCGACGTATATGTCCCCGGATGCCCTCCAAGGCCTGAGACGCTGCTGGAGGGGATGATGATGCTTCAGGAGAAAATCAGAAAAGAAAGAGCGAGGTGGAGCCCGTGGCGGTAGTGGAGGTAAGGATCGGTCCGGCGCCTGTAACTGCGAAAGACCCTGCGGAAATCGCCGAACATCTCAAGGAGAAGTTCCCCGACCAGGTGCTGGAGGTCGTGAACTTCAGGGACCAAATCTCCGTCATCGTGAAAAAAGACAATATCTCGGCCATTCTGCGCTATCTCCATGACGAGCCTCCTTTTAACTTCGACCATCTTCGAGATCTGACGGCCGCCGATTATAAAGGAAAGAAAGAACCCCGGTTCGAAGTTGTTTATTCCTTATTATCTACCCGGCACCGGCACAATATTCGTCTGCGTGCCCAGGTTCCCGAGAATGATCCGAAAATACCCTCCGTTGTGCCGATCTGGTCTGGGGCAAACTGGCACGAACGGGAATGTTATGACATGTTCGGCATCGAGTTCGTCGGACATCCTGACTTGAGAAGAATTCTCATGCCCGAAGACTGGGAAGGTCACCCTCTCAGAAAGGACTATCCTTTGAAAGGGCCGGAATTTGACAAGGATTGGCCGGGATTCATCGAGGTGGTGAAGAGATCTCAGGAACTGAGAGAGTTTGATTGGGAAGGATGAGATGGACCAGGTAGAAAAGATTTTCGAAACGCGAGAACTCAACGTAAATATGGGACCGCAGCACCCTGCAACTCACGGCGTTTTGCGGATTGTCCTCGACCTCGACGGCGAGACGATTGTAAACGTCACACCCTATGTGGGTTATCTTCACCGCGGCATCGAGAAACTCGGCGAAAGTTTAAGTTATTTCCAGGCTCTCCCGCTGACGGACAGGATGGACTATGTTTCGGCCATGTCGAACAACATCGGCTATTGCGTGGCAGTTGAGAAACTCTTCGGTATAGAAGCCCCCGAGAGGGCTAAGTGGATCAGGACGATGGTCGGCGAGATGTCGAGGATCGCAAACCACCTCCTATGGCTGGCAACGCACGCCCTGGATATAGGCGCGATGACCGTATTTCTCTATTGCTTCAGAGAGAGGGAATGGATACTTGATCTCTACGAAATGATCTGCGGCGCGCGCCTTACCGTCACCTATCCGAGAGTCGGCGGAGTAAAGAATGACGTTTCGCAGGAATTCCTGGACAGCCTGTGGAAATTCACCGATGAATTCCCAGCGAGGATTCTTGAATACGAGACGCTTATAGACCAAAACAGAATCTGGCTTCTTAGAACGAAAGGCATCGGGGTTATCTCAGCGGAGGAAGCTATAAACTTGGGTATGACCGGTCCGACATTGAGAGGTTCGGGTATTCCCTATGACATCAGAAAATACATGCCCTATGATGCTTACGATAAAGTGGAGTTTGACGTTCCGGTCGGCACGGAGGGTGATGTGTATGACCGGTACCGCTGCAGAATGCTCGAGATGAGGCAGTCGAACAATATCATAAGGCAGTGCATCGAGAAACTACCTCCCGGCCCCGTGATGGTTGATGACCCTAAATTCGTCATGCCCCCAAAAGACAAGATGATGCCCCTTACCCATCCGCAGGCGCAAAAGCAGTCGGCGTTCTTCATTGATGAAAAACTCTGCAAAGGATGCGGCATGTGTCTCAGGGCATGTCCGGCAAAGGCGATCACCGGCGAGAAAAAGAAACCGCATGTCATCAATCAGGAGCTATGCTTGAGTTGCATGAACTGTTACGTGACCTGCAAATTCAAGGCGTTAAAACTGATACCCGAGGGTAAAGGCCTCACCAGCGAGAAGCTCGCCGAGCTGGCAGGCGTCCCGCTTCCGGAAGACAGGGCGAAAGCCGCAGAACTTCTGGTGAAGCACTTCGAATTCGTCAAGAAGGGCCCTAGAGTGCCGGATGGCGAGGTTTATGTGGCGACGGAAGTCCCTAAGGGCGAACTCGGATTTTATTTCGTGAGCGACGGCTCATTCAAGCCATACCGGATGCGGGTGAGAGCACCATCCTTTATTCATGCCGGCTGCCTGCCGAGGCTGTGCATCGGACATCTCGTGGCCGACGTCATAGCAAATATCGGGACGATCGATATCGTTCTTGGAGAATGTGATAGGTA
>JBFLXP010000124.1:0-8251 GCA_040757315.1 Nitrospirota bacterium | reverse complement strand
TCTTGATATCAGTGTCTTTAAGCGCGGCCCTCAAAAACTCCATATAGGTGTTCCACGCGACCAGGTTTGTCTGCCTGAAGACCGCGACCTTCCTGATACCTTTGTTCTGCATCTCCTTTACCAGACGTCCTACGAGTATGCTGGTCGGAGTAAAGTGGATGAAGTTGTTGTCGCCTTTTGCCACGGTCGGATCGAGTTCGATGGCGAAATGGATGATGTTGTATTTTGTCGCCAAAGGGTTTACGATAGGCCCGCCGACGCCGATGGTGACGATCGCGTCGACCTTGTCCACGTTGATGAGCTTCTGAGCAGCGGTAGCGCTCATCTTCGCGTCGAGTTTGTCGTCTTCAAACACGAAATCGTAATTATATTTCGTTTCCCCGAGTTTTTCCTTTGCCAGGAGCATGGCGTTCTTCATCCCCTCGCCGACGAACCCGACATCCCCTGTCATGGGAGCGTCCATCCCTATTATGAATGTCGCCTTTTTCGTGCTCCCGGCAGAAACCTGCCCTCCTGCTAGAAATGCAACGGCAATCATTAAATTCAGAACAATCTTTACTGCCTTCATCATGCTGCCTCCTTTTAAAGGTAATGTTTACCTTACAGTTGCATTAAATTACTCATGTAGGGAGGGCGGCCTTGATGGAAAAGTTTTACCTGCGATACCTTAGCATGATTCACGAAAGTATATGTGATATCTTTCTGAACTTCACCGGATGATAAGTCCTGCTGTAGAAGTTTAATTCCAATATCCCATCGCATTGTAAAGGTTTTACGGCAAGGCCGCTCTCCTGATTTATACAACATTAAGGTTTATTTGGCTTTGCAAAAGCCTTTGAAAATCCCTTCAGAATTTTGTAGTCCGCATCCTGCAATATACGCTTGCAGACCTCGACTGAAAGCCCGATTCCCTTTGAAGTCTCTTCAGCGGTGTCCCTTGGATTGGCCCCGACTTCGGCAGCCACGGAATTGGCCCCTGACGCAAGCGTGACGCTGGATGGCGGATGAACAGAGAAGTTCTCTATATCATCACAGCATACAATTCGCGCAACTGCGGTCACCTTCGCAAGCTTCATCTTGGAGATCGTCCCTCTGTCCCCAAACGGGGTCCCGGGAACAGGCACCCTGTTCATTGTCGAAAAGAGTGTAGGTCTGCACTCCCTTACCGCGAAAAACATCAGGTCTAAAATCTCCTCATTTGAGTGCTCCGGCCCAATAGGCTCAAGACACGATGTAAGGGCCAGGCCGGAGTCCCTTATGGCCTCAAGGGTCTTCTTTCTTGTTGTCACGTCTATACAGGTGTCTGTGCCCTCACGCAGACGGAACGTATGGTTGGCGGAAGTGAATCCTGCCTCCTCAAGCCGCCGCACCTCGGCGGGGCCTATGTCTCCGATGTTGGCGCATAAGGGCATGCCTGGGCCGAGCGCCTTTCGGACTTCCCTGCCTATCTCGATATATTTATCAAAGGGGTAGTTTGCGGTTGTCATAAGAAGGACCGCGTTCGCGCCTGCCTTCTCGAATTCTTTTACCCTGAAGACGACCTGCTCCGCACTTAATTCCAGCGGCTCCCTTATCTGTCCCCAAGCCTCCCCGAAAAAACAGAATTTGCAGTTCTTAGGGCAGGGCCCGTTATTGATTCCTACCTGCGCGAATATCTCCGCCGTATCGCTGAACTGCTCCCTCGTCATCCTGTTCGCAGTAGACATGAGGGCATACATCTCATGAGAACGCTCGTCGATTCCCATAAGTACCGTGGCCTCTTCTTGTGATATCCGCTGCCGGTCACGCGCCCTGTCCAGTATGTGTCCGATCTTTTCTCTGACTTTCATTTCTTTTTCTGCCTGTTGTTCCACACGGGATAGATGTCCCGCTTAATACAAACAAACCCGGCCAATCGCATCAATGCATGAGCAATCAACCGGGCTTCAATAATCCCGAAATATCAGGAGTTAAAGTGACCGTGAAACTAACTTCTCAACTCATTAAAATCAAACTTGCAGCATCCGAAATCAAGTATGCCGCCTGAATAACGGGACCCTAATCCTTCCGCTACTTTAAACATTCTTTTAATGCCGTTTTTTCTTTTTACCACAAGCCTGCAGGATTCAAGTATCCTCAGATGTTTCGAAACGTTATATGCTTCGATGCCGAGCTCTGCTGCAATGTCGTTTACAGCCATCTCGCGGCCCAGCAGCAATTGAATGATCCTCAGGCGGCTTTCATCAGCCATCGCCTTTAACATCACCGTCCAGTTGACTAATGGTTCATATGCAAGCTTGTTTGTCATGCGAATATCTTGATAATCTCTTTCTTCCGGTTACAGAGTATGCGAGTGATCATTCATCACCATCTCTTCTATGATTTCCGAAGCGTCTCGTACGAGCTTCGGACAGACACTCAGGATCAATCCTGATTCCCATGCCTGATCAAACACCCCGTCCTCGTTAATGTCGCATCCCAGCATGTCTTTGCATTTGAGGTATTTGTTCCGGGCCTGGAATTCCCGCAAAAAACAACGTAAGCGCTCGGCGTTTCTCTTGTCGGTATCGAAATCATGACCTTTGGTCTTTCCGTATTTAACGCCTATGACCATTAGCGCTCCGGTTATGACCCCGCATGTCTCCGCCATACCCATGCCTGCGGAAAATAATGACGGAAGCTGCAGCGACAGCTGCCGGTCTATCCCGAAGTCGTCAGCGTACGCATGCAATATTGCAGAGGCGCAGCTGAACCCTTTCTTGAAATAATAGACCGCCTTGTCGACCCTCCCGTCATGATTGACGATCCTGTAGTTAAGCTCCGTCCCGATGCATTCATCGGCATACGAACAGTTCCTGGCGCACCAGTATACGCGCTCTTCCAGCCGGTTGAATTCGACATGTCCGCACTTATCGCATTTGGTCTCGAAGTCCATGGAAAAGACTTCCACTTCACTGCCGCATCCGGGACACTCCCTGACCCTGAGCCTCGGCGTGCGGAGCGTTTCAGCCCATGCGCATTTATCAAAGTGAAAGGTAATCATTTTGCATTTGCCTCTCTCATTGCTGCAGTTTGTACTCCCCTATAAGCCCCTGAGGCCTGAAGAGCATGAGGAGCATGATAATAATGCCGTAAATAACCTGCCGCATCTGCGCGGCAATAAGCGTAGGTAAACCCAGAAATCTGAGCGCTTCCGGCAGCAGTACAAGCACGAGGGCGCCGACCACGGAACCGCCCAGACTTGCAAGTCCGCCGAGCATAATGATGACAAGGATGAAAATCGATTCATTGATGGTGAACATATACGGATTGATAAAAGTCAGGTATGACGCGAAAAGAGAGCCCGCAACCGAGACGATTACAGAACCTATCACAAAAATCGCGATTTTATAATAGAAGGTGTTGTAGCCGAAGACCTGGATGGCGTTTTCATTTTCCCGTATGGCCTTAAGCACCCGGCCGAAAGACGAGGCGGCCAAAAACCTGCAGAGGGCGTAGACCCCGGCAAGAATGCTCAGAGAGAGAATCAGGAAACTCATTTTGGAGGACAGTACAATATCAAAGATGGACGGCTTGCCTATCCCCGGGAATCCGAAAGGCCCTCTTGTCAAACCCTTCCAGTTGATAAGGACCGCAAATCCGATCACGTTAAAGCCTAGAGAGACTATCGCGCAATAGTCTTCGCTGAACCTGCTCAGAAATATGCCGATCAGCAGACTCAGCACGACGGCGATCAGAACGCCGACCAGTATGGTCAGGAAGAAATTTACCCCGTGCTGGGTCAGGAGAATAGCTGTTGCGTAAGAGCCGACCGCGTAAAACACGGCGTGGGTGATCGAAAAAATTCCGGTGTAACCGACAATAAGGTTAAGGCTCAGTCCTGCTATAGAGTAAATCGATATAAATATGGCGAGATGAAGAACGTATTCCATCATCTGCTTTCTCCTAAAATGCCGCGGGGCCTGAACAGAAGGAAGACTATCAGCAGACCGAATGATATGGAGTCTTTCCACACGTCCGATATCTTCCAGATGCCGAAGTTCTCGGCAAAGGACAGCAGGAAGGAGCCCATTATCCCTCCGTATATGTTTCCCACGCCCCCGACTATCGAGGCGATGACGCCTTTTAAAAGAAGGTACATTCCCATGACCGGCATAAGGCCTGTTTCAAATCCGTCAAGTATCCCGGTCACTCCCGCTATGGCGGCCCCGACAAAGAACGTGTACCCTATGACCCTGTTTGTGTCTATCCCGATGACCTTTGCAACTTCCTCATCGTCCCCTATCGCTTTTACTGCCTTGCCGAACGCTGTTTTATTGATCAGCAGAATGACGATCGCGGAGATAAGTATTGCCGAGGCGATAATAAGTATGTGAATTTCGCTGATGACCCCTCCGAGTATCTCATAAGTCTTTGTCTTGAAAGGGTCCCTTAGTCCCTTGTACTGGCTGTTGAAGAGTATCGGAATGGCCTCCTGCAGCGCGGTAAAAAGACCGAGCGAGGCGACGAGCATTATCGCGCTAGTGGCCTTTCTTTTTCTCAAAGGCAGAAACAGAAGTTTGTCCGAAAGGAAACCGGTTACGCCAGCAATCAATACACCCAGAGGCACACTCAGAAAAAGTCCAATATCCAATTTCTTATAAAAGAAGAATATAGCATATCCACCGACCGCGGCATAAACGCCGTGCGCCAGGTTAAAGAACCTCGTGACCTTGCATATGAGGTTAAAGCCGAGGGCAATCAATGTATAGATTGCACCGGCTATGATGCTGTTGATTACGATCTGAACGAACATTGTTACATTTATCCTTCAGGCACAGACATAGAAGCTTGTTCCAGAATTTCCATAATCGACAAAAAGATTATTACAATTTTGCTTCAGGGCAGTTATGTATTTTTCCTGTCCCTGACTACTTACTACTATCTACTGAATTCTCTTTAGATGTGTCGTATAGTAATTCTTCCACAAACTTCCATGTCTGCAACCCTTTCCATGATTCCTCTGTTTATCCTTCAATCGGAACGAACTTGCCGTCTTTGACTATCTTGACCTGCGCCTTTGACTGCACCATCCCCTTGTCATCCATCCAGAGCGTGCCGAGAGACGCGTTGAAGTCTTTTATCTTAAAAAGCTCCGCGGCAATCTGCTGGGTCGTCGGTTTCTCCGAGGGGGACTTGGCGGCGTGTTCGACCGCGAAGACGATCATTTTGTAAACGTCATACGCATTTGGCGCACATATTACCCAGTTCTTTTTATATTTATTGTTGTAATTGGTGGTAAACTCCTGGGTCGCGTCTGCCGGGCTTACATACCACTTGCCCTCAAAGAGGTTCACTTCCTCGGTCGTTTCAAATGACATCATGGACGTCATGTCGGTCTTGATCTTCGCGTCCATCATGGCCTTGGTCATTATCTCCAGTCCGGGGCTCATCTCCAGAACGAGGTATATGTCTGGTTTGTTGTTCTTTTCGTTCTCCTTCATCTTTGCGATGAAGCTCCGAAAGTCCTTTTCACCAAGCTCGAACACCTGTTCGGACACGACCTCGATGCCCGTGCCTTTGACCGCATCACGGAAGTCATTCCCCTGCACCTCGAAGTCTTCGTAATTCGACCTGAGGATGCCCACTTTCTTGAGACCTCTTTTGTTGAGGGCGTCTATCATGACCCTGCTGTGCTCTCTGGGCGTGGTCCAGTGAAGGAAATTGGTCTTCCCGTCAGCGACGGTGGGAGATACGGCGATGCCGAAATGAATGATATTTGCCGCTGAGGCCAGTTCGCTCGTAATATTGCCGCCGCCCGAATCGAGGGAAATGACGGCGTCGACTTTGTCGATGTTGATCAGTTTATTGACCGTGTTTGCGGTCAGCTTGGGATCGAGCTGGTCGTCTTCAAAAATGACCTCGTAGTTGAATTTGAGGCCGCCCTGCTTCTCGACTTCTTCCTTCGCCATTAAAAGCGCTTCCTTCATGCTCTCACCCATGAATCCGAGCTTGCCCGTGAGGGGTAGTGTCTCGCCTATCTTGAATGTCAGCTTCTCTTCAGTGCCGGTTTTCTTTTCGCAGCCTGATAATAGAAAAGAAACTGATAATGCGATTATGCAGATTGAGAATACTGCCAGCAAATTTCTTTTTTGTTTCATGCCTTCCTCCAGTAGTTAACTTCGTGTTTGTTATGGTTAAAAACTAATACCCCATTGAGATGCTGGTATAGCGGCTCGCAAGCGGGCGAATGAATGTTCCTCCTTTCGCAGAAAGTCTACTCTGTGGCTGCTCTCTCCGTCCGTAAATATTTTTCGAGTATCTCAGCCGCGTCCCTTACAAACCCGGAGCAGATATTCGCAAAGATGCCGGTGTCCAGAGCGTGCTTGAAACCCTCGGTCGTGTTGACGTCACAGTGTATCAGTTCCTTGCAGTCCACCGATCCGTGCCTGGCGATAAAGTCGTTAATGAAATCGCAGGCCGTACCGACCGCCTTTTCTGCAGACGTGAGGTCCTCTGCAGTCAGGTTCCCGTACTTGGCGCCGATCAACATGAGCGCGCCGGTGACGGCCCCGCATGTGCCGCCGACACCCATTCCTCGTCCGAAGACGCTTGATATTTTAATGGTCAGGTCATTATCAACACCAAGCTTTCCGCCATATGCAATGATCAGGGCCTGTGAACAGCCGAACCCCTGTCGAACACAGGCAACGGCCTTTTGAGGATATGTTGTTGTGTCGTCTTTCTCTTCCATCGAAACTTCCTCTTGTCTAAGAAACTCTGGATTCCCCCCTTCGCGGGAATCAACATTAGCTTTGACTTGCAAAGGAGCATGAAAATTGCCTCGGTGTCATTCCCGCAAGTGAAGCGCGTCGGGAATCTGCCTGGTAAACTTGATTCCGGACAAGCCGGAATGACATCCTTTAAGGCATTTTCGTGTCAATGACGTAAAAGCCAGTCGTTAATGGCTACAATAAATTCTTCTCCACGTAATCACACGCCTGCTTCAGGTACTTCGGGCATTCCCTTGCGAATAGGCCCGTCTCAAGGGCCTCCTTGAATCCCTCAGGAGTCGTTGCGTCGAAATTAAGAAGCTCTCTGCACTTGAGGGTCTTGTTTTTGCCCCCAAAATCCTGAAGGAAGTTCACTACATGGCCAATAAGCTTCTGGTCCGCCTCATAATCATCGCCCCTTGTCTTTCCATGTTTCGCGCCTATCAGCATCATCACGCCTATCACGGCCCCGCAAGTCTCGCCCATGCAGAGGCCGAGACCCAGAGCCGCCGGGACCTTCAGCCCGACTTCACGGCTGATACCGAAATACCCGCCGTAAGTTGATAAAATCGCGGACGTGCAGCTTATTAACTGCCCGTTCAATTTGACTACTTCATTGTATGCAAGACTCATCATTTCCTCCTTTGTTGGTATTGACCCGAAATCCAGTGATCTGGATACCGGCTTACGCCGGTATGACGATCTTCATGCTCCTTTGTGAACCAGAGCATAGGCATGGCATGCCATGCCCCTACATGAATTGGATACGGTCCTGAATGTGAATAAATTGCAATCGTTCTAAGCATCTTTGTAAAACGCCTTAGAAAACCCGTTCATAGGTATCCAGTCCGCCTCTCTCAGCATCTGTCTCCCGCCCTCGACGGAAATACCGATCCCTTTGGAAGTGTCTTCAGACGTATCTCTGGGATTGGAGCCTGACTCGGCAGCGACTGCGTTCGACCCTGCGGAGAGGACGAGGCTTGAAGGCGCGTGGACCGAAAAATTCTTGACCCTGTCGCCGCACACAAGCCGTCCGACGCCGGCTATCTTTGCGAGTTTCAGTTCAGAGATCTTTCCGCTTTCCGCGAGAGGGGTACCTGGGACCGGGAACCTGTTCATGACCGAAAACATGGTAGGCTTGTACGCGAGTGTCCTGAACATTTCGTCAACTATCTCTTCGTCCGAATGTTCAGGGCCGATCGGCTCTACGCATGCCACCAGCGCGAGCCTTGAGTCCCTGATGGTCTCGAGCGTCCGTTTTCTTGTCTCAGGGGATATATTTGTGTCGACGCCCTCACGCATACGGTATATGTGGTAAGCGCTCTGAAAACCGGCGTCTTCCAGCTGACGTGCCTCCTCCGGTCCAAAGTCGCCTATGTTGGCGGACAGAGGCATGTCCGGAGAGATCGCCTTGCGCACTTCCCTGCCGATCTCAAGGAATTTCCCGAACGGATAATTAGCCGTTGTCATAAGAAAGATATTGTTGGCCCCTGCCTTCTCGAATTCCTTCGCCCTGAAGA
>JBFLXP010000123.1:0-8260 GCA_040757315.1 Nitrospirota bacterium | reverse complement strand
GGTTCAGGAAGTTCCTCAAAAAGAGACCACGCCTTTTTATCCGAGAAGTCCATATGGAGCTGCAAAGCTTTACGCCTTCTGGATAACTGTAAATTACAGGGAAGCATATAATATGTTTGCCTGCAATGGAATACTCTTTAATCATGAGAGCCCGATAAGGGGCGAGACCTTTGTTACACGAAAGATTACAAGGGCTGTAGCGAGAATAAAACTTGGCTTGCAGAAAAAGCTCTTCCTTGGCAATCTGAATGCATTGCGTGACTGGGGTCATGCAAGGGACTATGTAGAGGGCATGTGGCTTATGCTGCAGCAGCAAGAGCCGGAGGATTATGTGTTGGCAACAGGAAAGCAGCATTCTGTGAGGGAGTTTGTTGAACTGGCGTTTAAGGAAATAGGCATTAATGTCAGATGGAAAGGAGAGGGGATAGAAGAAAAAGGTATTGATGACAGTTCAGGAAATGTTCTTGTGGAGATAGACCCCCGATACTTCCGGCCCGCAGAAGTAGATACATTGCTTGGCGACCCGACAAAGGCCAAAGAAAAGCTCGGCTGGCAGCCAAAGGTTACATTCAGGGAGCTCGTAGCTGAAATGGTGCGCGAGGACTTGAAAGATGCTGAAAGAGACCATCTCTGCAAAACAAATGGATTTAAGACATTCAAATATAATGAGTGAATGGAGTTGATTATGGAAAAGTCTTCAAAAATTTATATTGCCGGTCATCGAGGGCTTGTCGGTTCTGCGATTATGCGGAATCTGAAAGCCAATGGATATGATAACCTGATTGCACGAACAAGCAAAGAACTTGATTTAACAAGACAGGCAGATGTTGAGGCATTTTTCAAAAAAGAACGTCCTGAGTATGTGTTTTTTGCTGCTGCAAAGGTAGGCGGCATAAATGCCAACAATACATACAGGGCTGATTTTATATACGAAAACCTCCAGATGCAGAATAATGTAATCTGGTCATCGTTTAGGTATGGCGTAAAAAAACTTATTTTTTTGGGCAGTGTCTGCATTTATCCTAAGTTTGCACCTGTGCCTGTCAAAGAGGAGTATTTGCTCACAGGGCCTCTTGAGCCGACAAACGAGTCTTATGCCGTTGCCAAGATTGCTGGTATAAAGTTATGCGAGGCATTATGGGATCAATACGGGTTTAAGGCAATCTCATGCATGCCGGCTAATCTTTACGGCCAGAATGATAATTTTGATCTGGAAAATTCACATGTTATACCCGCGCTGATTCGCAAATTTCATGAAGCTAAGCTGTCAAGGGCAAAGTCTGTAATACTCTGGGGCACCGGAGCTCCCCGGCGTGAATTCCTTCATGCTGATGATGCAGCAGATGCGATTGTGTTTTTGATGAAATATTACGATTCAAAAGAGATGATTAATATCGGAACAGGCGAGGATATTAGCATAAAAGACCTTGCCTTATTGATAAAAGAAATTGTTGGCTATGAGGGCAGTATTGAGTGGGATACATCGAAGCCTGATGGAACACCACGCCGTCCCCTTGATGTATCAAGGATTCACTCCCTCGGCTGGCGTTCCAAGATAAGTTTCAGGGAAGGAATTGCACAGACATACGAGTGGTTTAAAGGGCATTATATGCTTGATGCGAGGATATAAATTTTGACAGAATACAGAAAATGGTATTTATCTTTTAATTTCCTTTGCTATTTCGACCATTATCACACTGATGTCAAGAGCAGTGTCAGCCCGTTGACATTTGACATAAGTATAGTCTCTTGGCAGTGCGACAACTTATGACGAATTCTCATGATGAATTGCGCGGGCGAATCATGTAGTTCCAGTCGCCATGGAAGGCCGAGCTTTCCAGTTGCACGTCGTTCAGCTGGGCATCCAAGATCTTGATACCAGTCGGGTAAGGGTTGGTGTCGAGTTGACACGCGACCTTGAGGCCGGTGGCGGTGGTGATGTTGGCGATCTTTTCTCACGATCACCTCGTGGCTCGCCAGTGGTCGGCCGCGCCAGTTCTGGGTGATATGGGAGAACAGCCTGTGCTCCACCTTGTTCCACTTGCTGGTGCCCGGAGGAAAATGGTAGACGGCAATGGCCAAGCCGACTTCGTCGGCGAAGCTTTGCAGTTCGACCTTCCAAAGGCGAGAGCGTGGACTATTGCTGCCGCCAGCATCGGCGGTGATCAGCAACTCGGTGGCGTCGGGGTAGGCCGCACGCCCCATGCTCTGCCACCAACCGCGAATACTGGCCGCGACGAAGGCGGCGGTATCGTGGTCGATGCCGACGTTGACCCAGCCTTCGTTGCGGATCAGGTCGTAAACACCGTAGGGCCGCACCTGGCCCAGTTCAGGCAAGACGAAGTCGTGGACGCGCACCGGCTCCGGCTGCCCTTTGGGTTGCCACTCACGACCGCCATTTTTGAAATCGCCAACCAGCTCTTTTCTGAGAGTTTACCAGTAAAATTGAGCCGTGTCCAGTCTGAAGCAAAGTTTTTGCAAGTTTTTTGGATGGCTCGGCAGTACGAATCTCAGGACGAGCGCCTCCACAAGGGAAGCGGGTGTACTGAATGTTTACGTGACAGGTTTTGTAAAAGATCCCTATGAATATCTAGAGAGGGCAAAGGTGGTGGTTGCGCCAATGAGAGTTTGGCGCTGGCATTCAGAATAAAATTTTGGAAGCTATGGCCTTAAGAAAGCCTGTTGTGACAACCCCTTTAGGGGCTCAAGGAATTGAGGGAATGAACGGAAAGCATTTTATAATCGCTGACGGAAAGGATGAGATGGCTGAGAAATCTTAGAATTATAGAAGAGAGATATACTTGGGATGTGATTGGTGAAAGGCTTCTAAGGGAGATCGAAGAGATTGTATGAAGGCTCTGATCTTAGCAGGTGGGTTAGGAACGCGATTGCGAGGGCTCATTAACGATATTCCCAAGCCGATGGCCCCGGTCGCTGGTAGGCCTTTTCTGGAGTATTTGATTTTGCAGTTGAGAAGACACGGCTTAACAGAGATTGTGCTTTGCATCGGACATTTAGGTGAGCAAGTGAAGAGATACTTTGGGAATGGAGATAAATGGGGCGTTCATATCTTATATTCTTACGAGAAGGAGCCTCTCGGCACCGGAGGGGCGATTAAGTTAGCTGGAAATCTAATCAAAGAAGAAAACTTTCTGGTCATGAATGGGGACTCTTTTCTGGACGTTAACCTAAATGGGCTCATAGATTATCATTTAAGAAGGAAGGCTTTGGCAACGATGGCTTTAGTGGAGGTAGAAGATCCCACAAGATACGGGGCTGTTAAGATAAATATAAATGAAGAGATTGAAAGCTTTGTAGAGAAAGGGCAAAGTTCATCGAGACTGATCAATAGTGGGATATATGCGCTAAATAGAAAAAACTTCGACCGAATCCCTGTAGGGAAGGTCTCTCTGGAAAAGGAAGTCTTCCCTAAGCTAATCGGTAAGGGGTTCTATGGTATGCCTGTAAAAGGTTTCTTTATTGACATCGGAGTTGTGGAAGATTATCGGCGTTTGCAGGATCAACGAGACGTTCTGTCAAAAATAGTGGAAGGCATCGACCCGGGAACAGACCATGATCGATAAAAGATATCAATAAGTATCAGGCAAAAGAGGGTGAAGTATTATGCTCATTCGAGCTAAAGCACCTTTGAGGATCAGCCTTGCCGGTGGTGGGATGTGTGCAGAACGCCACAATCAACAAGTATGCTTATGGAACTCTTCACCGCTATCCGAAGAAAGACAACAAGATCCAGATTAAGTCCGTTGACTTCGGGCTTTCTATCAATTACAACGTTGATGAAGAGCTTGTGTATGACGGCAAGCTCGATCTTATTAAGGCAGCCATCCGTAAACTCGGCGGACAAGATTCCGAAGGATTCGACCTGTTTCTACATAGTGATGCCCCACCGGGCTCAGGACTCGGGTCATCTTCTGCAATGATGGTCTGCCTTGTAGGCCTGCTCAAGGATTTCAAGAATCTTCCACTCACAGACTATGAGATCGCCCACTTAGCCTATGTGATTGAGAGAAAAGAGTTGGGTATCAAGGGCGGACTCCAGGATCAATATGCTGCCACTTTTGGAGGGTTTAATTTCATTGAGTTCTACAAGGACCGGGTGATTGTCAACACGCTTCGGATCAGCCAGGACTGCATCAATGAACTTGAACATAATCTACTCCTTCGCTATACAGGTAAGACGCGGCTTTCCGATCACATCATAGAAGATCAGACAAGGCGTTACGAACAAAGTGAGGAAGAGGCTCTGCAAGGGTTGCGCAAGCAGAAGGAGCTTGCCGTGGAGATGAAAAATACCCTCTTACAGCGGAGGCTTAATGATTTTGGGGGATTATTACATAGCGCTTGAGAATTTAAAAAGAAGATGTCTTATAGAATCAGTAACCGCATCTATTGACGAAATGTGTGAGGAGGCAAGAAAGCACGGGGCTTTAGGTGATAAAATTACCGGGGCGGGTGGAGGTGGCTACGTGCTTTTCTATTGCCTCTTTGAGCGCAAGCATAAGGTGGCCGAAGTACTCAAGAAGATAGGATCTACAATTACAGAGTTCGCCTTTGAATTTCATGGGCTTCAAACTTGGAGGGTCAACAATGACTGAGCTGGAAGACTTGGTAAGACAGCGCGTCCAAGAAAGCCTCCGGGTTAAAGAAAGGCTTTTACAGCGCGACCAAGTAAAGGTGATCGCTGAGATAGCAAAGGTTCTTGTTGAGGCTTATCGCAAGGGCAAGAAGGTAATTTTATTTGGCAATGGAGGCAGTGCCGCCGATGCCCAGCATATTGCTGCTGAGCTTGGTGGAAAATACTATTTAGATCGAGATCCTCTGCCTGCAATAACTTTAACAGTCAATACCTCATTGCTGACGGCGCTCAGCAATGACTATTCTTTTGATACGGTCTTTGCTAGGCAGTTAGAAGCCCTCGGCCAAGAAGGGGATGTGACCATTGGAATCACCACCAGCGGAAACTCGGAGAACGTGATCCAAGCTTTAAAGGTCGCTAAAGAAAAAGGGTTAATAACAGTTGGGTTTACTGGCAGGGATGGAGGTAGGTTGAAAGATGTGGTAGACTACTGCTTACATATTCCCAGCGATGATACTCCCAGGATACAGGAAGGTCACATCACAGTGGGGCATATCATCTGTGAGATCGTGGAAAGGGAGCTGTTTGACGCCGATGCAAAACAAGAAAACAAGAAGCATAAGGCGGTTTTTCTTGATCGCGATGGGGTAATCAATAAAAAGGCACCGGAAGGGGATTACATCAAGAGCTGGGACGAATTTAAGTTCCTTTCAGATGTTGATGTGGCAATAAGGAGATTGAACGAAAAAGGATTTCTTGTAGTTGTAGTCTCCAACCAGCGGGGAATCGCCAGAGGAGTTATGACGGAAGATGATCTGAAGGAAATCCATACCAGGATGAAATACGAACTATGCAAAGGCGGTACTATCATTGACGCAATTTACTATTGCCCTCATGATGTGGACGCCCACTGTGGCTGTAGAAAGCCTAACCCCGGGTTATTGTTCAGGGCTGCGAAAGAGCACGACATTGACTTGGAGCGATCCTGGATGATCGGGGATTCTAAATCCGATATTGAAGCGGGCAAAAGAGCCAGATGTAAGGCGATCCTGCTGGCAAACCCCGATCCAGTCCGTAGTGGGGTAGAACGAGAGTTTATCGCCAAATCCTTAGCAGAGGCTGTCAACTGGATCTTAACGGTATAGTGTCACGGGGACGGTTCTCGAAGATGGTTTTTTAATTACGACACTGTGGCTCCCAGTTCATGAGCGCAAAAAGAAAAAGACCACTTTATGCGGTCCCCGTTCTTATGAGCATCGGGTACCATTTTGGTACCCGATGAGATGAGCGTCTCCACCCGAGAGGTAGATCATCTAGATGATCTGACCTACGACCCGGTAATACTTTAGGTTGTTGCAAAGTGGACCAGGGCTACCTTAAAGACCCCTTGGTTTTGGCCCTGCCGGAATTCAGACGCTGTATGTATACACCATAATTGCCAGTCAGTGTCTCCGTGCCCGTTGCAGAATTGGGGGTTGACAACCGGCAACGGTTTTAATGCAACGCTACTGATCAAGATTCTGTTTTCGGAGGAGTCGCTCACGACAATTCTTCGTCGCCACCGGGGATGAAAATATCATCCAAGATTCTATTTTCGAGGGAGTCAGAATTACATAAAGGTTATGAGAACTAGTGACATGGATTACTTTAATCTGACTGCTCACTATGCAGAGTATAGGTTTAAAGAATTGCCACCACCGCTAGAATGGATTGAGCCCTCAATAAACATGTTATATCTGAATGCTGTTTCTTCCTTTGTGCTTGGCAATCATTTTGCCTCAATCATATCAATGAGTTGCTTATTGGAACATACATTAAGACTAGCTTTGTTTGATAAAGAGAACACGGGATTGCGTAGAAAAGTTACTATTGAGCAACTTGATAGTATGGGAACAATTACAAGGTTGATAACTGAGGCGAGTGAGAATGGGCTTATCGACAAAGCTGATTTACCTTGGTGGACTGAGGTTGCAAAAGTAATTAGGCACAAATCAGCACATTATATTATTCCTCATATTCTAAGAGAGTTCTCTAAAAAGGAATATCCAGATAGCGAAAAAATTCGGGAGATCTATCATCCTGAGTATTATAGGTTTACTGATGGAGAAGGGAGACCGACAAATCATATTGGACATGATTGGGGTTCTTTTTTCCATAAATCCGATTACTATATTTGCAGGGCTTTTGTTTTTGACGCTACAAAGTTCATTAAGAAGATAATAGCCAAGACAAACTGGAAACCTGATAGGAGTTGGTGGAAGTCTCAGGAAGATGAGTATAATGCGTTTTTCCAATACAAATGGACTTATGAGGAAATGAAGAAGAGTTTGGCCAAATTGTATAGCAGCATCTAGGTGACATTCAATATCATTTCGTTCTAAGCCCCTCTCTTTGATGCCACCAAAGGAGGAACCACACATGAAAGTAACCATTATCGGCACCGGCTACGTCGGCCTCACCACCGGGGTGGCCTTGGCCTACATCGGCCACGAGGTGCAGTGCATCGGACGCACTCCGGGCGTGGTGGCCGAGCTCGCCAACGGGCGGGTGCCCATCCACGAGCCGGGGGTGAAGGAGCTGTTGGGCCGATCTGCCGTTGCAGTTCGGGCTCTGGGACAGCTTTGACCCGGATTCGGACGTTATCTTCATCGGGGTGGGTACACCCCGGATGCCGAACGGGGACGCGGATGTGTCCGGCGTGGAGGCGGTGGCCGAGGAGATCGGGCGGCGGCTGAACGAGCGGCCGTACGTCACGGTGTGAATAAGTCCACGGTGCCCTTGGGCTCGGCCCGGCACGTGGAGGGGATTATCAAGAACCGGTTAAGAGAGCGGGGCCTAGCGACCAGGCTGGCGGTGGCCTTGAACCCCGAGTTCTTGCGGGAGGGGTCGGCCTTATACGATACCTTTTATCCGGACCGCATCGTCGTGGGGGCGGACCAGCAGTTCGCCCTAAACACCCTGCGGGAGCTGTATACCCCGATCCTGGAGCAGACCTTTACCCCGCCGGCGTCGGTGCCCCGGCCGCAGGGGAACAAACTGCCGGTGTTTTTGACCACCACGCCCACCAGTGCCGAGCTGATCAAGTACGCGTCCAACGCCTTTTTAGCCATGAAGATTTCGTTATATTAACGAGTTCGCCGACCTGGCCGAGCACGTGGGGGCGGACATCACCGAGGTGGCCCGGGGGATCGGGCTGGACGAGCGGATCGGGCTAAGGTACCTGATGGCCGGGGCGGGCTGGGGCGGCAGCTGCTTCGGCAAGGACGTGAGCGCGATCATCCACACCGCCGGGCAGTACGGCTACGCACTACCATCTTCCGCTATGGGGCGGATGGAAGGGAGCCGGGGGTACGGCCGCTGACCAGCAACTTCTATTCCGAGGAGACGATCGCGGTTACCTGGTCAATCATTACCGCCTACCTTACCCCGCGAAACCAGTCCAACTACATCCGTAGTTTCCTGGCGGCCGATGTGGTCGGTCCGGAGACGCCGGAAGATGACCGCAGTGCTTTTTTCCGAGCGGGGCGGCGCCGGGCGGCGTTGTTTGCGACTTTTCTGAAAGGTAATTTTGCGCCGCCGCCGGGGTTTAGTATCACCATTGTTGCCAACAAGGGTGTAATCAGTGCGGTCAACGAACAGGTTGGAGACGGATCGGAGTTCAAG
>JBFLXP010000122.1:0-8283 GCA_040757315.1 Nitrospirota bacterium | reverse complement strand
CTCGGGCACGCCGATCGCATAAGCCATTTGCACCTGCACTCTATCGGCTATTCCCGAGGCGACAATGTTCTTTGCCACGTACCGAGCCATATATGAACCCGATCTGTCCACTTTAGAAGGGTCTTTGCCCGAGAAACAACCGCCCCCGTGGCTTCCCACTCCTCCGTAACTGTCAACTATTATCTTCCTTCCCGTAAGTCCGGTGTCGCCCATGGGACCGCCGATTACAAAACGTCCGGTGGGGTTCACGAAGTATTTGATGTGCTCTTCGTCGAGCAGCTCGGCGGAGATGGTGGGCTTTATCACGCTTTCTATGACGTCTTCCCGTATCTCTTTGAGCGTGACGTCAGGACTGTGTTGCGTTGATACGACAATGCTGTCGATTCTTAAAGGTCTGCCGTCTCTGTACTCCACCGTAACCTGCGTTTTGCCGTCCGGCCTTAAATAACCGATGATATCCTTCTTTCTTGCCTCGGCAAGCCTCATGGCAAGCTTGTGCGCGAGAAGAATCGGAAGAGGCATTAATTCTTCGGTCTCGTCGCAGGCATATCCGAACATCAAGCCCTGATCTCCGGCGCCGCCTATGTCGACTCCCAGGGCAATATCCGGAGACTGGGAGTGGATTGAGGTGATGACTGCGCAGGTCTCATAATCGAATCCGTACTTCGCCCGTGTATATCCGATATCCTTTATCGTCTCTCTGACAATGTCGGGTATTTCCACGTAACAGCCGGTCGTTATCTCGCCCGCGACAAATGCCAGGCCTGTCGTCACTATTGTCTCGCATGCCACCCGAGCGAGCGGGTCTTTGCCGATTATTGAGTCCAGAACCGCATCGGATATCTGGTCGGCAATCTTGTCCGGATGGCCTTCTGTTACAGATTCAGAGGTAAAGAAGTAATCTTTCCCTAACATGTCCTACCCCCTTATAAAAAAGGCTCAAAATATCAGAGATTTTAATGTTAACACACTTCGCAAACGCTTGCATAGCATTATGCGGACGGAAGAGACCTACCTACCACGGTGGTAAGTCTGTATAGACTTGATGTGGACTTTCTTCTTCTTCAACTGTTCTATCGCGTTAACCGCCGCTACCGCTCCCGATATGGTAGTCGTGAAAGGCACCCGGTATTGAAGGGCGCTCTGTCTGATAGAGAAGGAATCTTTCTGCGCCTGGGCGCCGCTGACCGTATTGACGACGAAACTGATCTCTTTGTTCTTTATCAGATCGACTATATGCGGTCTTCCCTCGGCGACCTTGTTGATCACCTCCACATCGAGGCCGTGGCTTTTCAAATATTGTGCCGTGCCCTTCGTGGCGACGACAGAAAGGCCAAGTTCCAAGAGTTTCCTTGCGATCTGAACAGAAGCAGGCTTATCTTTATCTTTCAGGCTTATGAATATTTTGCCGGACAGAGGAATCCTGTTGCCACAAGCGGTCTGCGACTTCCCGTAGGCGAGACCGAAATCGTTATCAATTCCCATGACCTCGCCTGTGGACTTCATTTCCGGGCCGAGGATCGTGTCGACTCCGGCGAACCTGTCGAACGGGAATACCGCCTCTTTGACAGCGACATGTTTTATCCGTTTCTCTCTTGTCAGGCCCAGTTCTTTCAATGTCCTGCCGGCCATCACTTTGGCGGCAAGCTTTGCAAGAGGCACGCCGGTCGCTTTGCCTACGAAGGGAATCGTCCGCGATGCTCTTGGATTAACTTCGAGGATAAAGATTTCATCGTGCCTGACGGCAAACTGAACATTCATCAGGCCTACCACGCCCAGTTCTTTGGCGAGGGCTTTTGTCTGACGCTTGATCTCTTTCACGATATCCGCGTTTAACGAATGAGGAGGAAGGGAGCATGCGGAATCGCCGGAGTGAATGCCCGCCTCCTCAATATGCTCCATAACTCCGCCGACAATAACGTCCTTTCCGTCCGAAATCGCATCAACATCGACCTCAATCGCATCTTCAAGGTATTTGTCCACTAAAACCGGATGTTCCGGAGAGGCCTTGACCGCGCGCTTCATATATCCCTGCAAGGACAAGGAATCGTAAACGATCTCCATGGCCCTCCCGCCAAGCACGTAGGAAGGTCTCACCATGACCGGATATCCAATCCTTTCCGCGGCGGCAAGAGCCTCCTCGACAGACAGCGCCGTATCGCTATCCGCCTGCTTCAGATTGAGCTTATGGAGGAGTTCTTTGAATCTTTTCCTGTCCTCGGCCCTGTCTATCGAATCCGGAGATGTTCCGAGGATCTTGACCCCTTCTCTTTCGAGAGGAACCGCGAGCTTTAGAGGCGTCTGTCCTCCAAACTGCACGATAACACCTTCCGGTTTTTCCGTCTCGATTATGTTCAGCACGTCTTCTATCGTGAGCGGTTCAAAATAGAGCCTGTCGGCAGTGTCATAATCCGTGCTGACCGTCTCGGGATTGCAGTTCACCATGATAGTCTCATAGCCCAATTCTTTCAGCGCAAACACGGCATGGACACAGCAATAATCGAATTCGATTCCCTGCCCTATCCTGTTCGGCCCGGAACCGAGTATGATGATCTTCTTCTTTGAACTCGGGCCGGCCTCATCCTCAACAGAATGGGCCAGGGATTCCAGGGGTCCAGGGTTCGAGCCTTGAATCCTTGAACCCTCGAATCCTTGAACCCTCGCAAGAGGCATTTCATACGTCGAATAGAGATACGGCGTATGTGCGGCGAACTCTGCAGCACAGGTATCGACCATCTTGTAGACAGCGCGAAGACCGACCTGTTCCCTCATATTCCTGATATCCGCTTCCTGAAGGCCCGCCAACTGCCCGAACCTTCTGTCGGAAAAACCATACTCTTTTGCTTTCCGCAACAGGGGTTCGGGGATCCAGTCATTCGAGGGTCCAGGGGAAACAGGATTGTTGTCGCTCGAACCCTTGAACCCTTGAACCCTTGAACCCTTTCTTATTTCTTCTTCCATATCCAGAATCTGGTTGATATTCATCAGAAACCACGGGTCTATCCGGGTGAGTTCGTAAATTTCCCGGATACTCATTCCCTCCCGCAGCGCCTGTGCAACATACCAGAGCCGTTCTGCATTCGGCGTCTTGAGTTTCGATTTGATTGTGAGCACGTCAGCCTCGATATTTTCCAGCCCGCGACTGCCTATTTCGAGGCTTCTTATCGCTTTCTGAAGCGATTCTTTGAAAGTCCTTCCGATAGACATCACTTCGCCCACGGACTTCATTTGTGTGGTCAGAGTCGGATCTGCCTCCGGGAATTTCTCGAACGCGAATCTTGGAAACTTGGTCACAACGTAATCTATCGTCGGCTCGAACGACGCCGGGGTTTCCCTCGTTATGTCATTAGGTATCTCTTCAAGAGACAGGCCGACGGCGAGTTTTGCCGCAATCTTTGCGATCGGAAAGCCCGTTGCTTTAGAAGCGAGGGCGGAACTTCTCGAAACCCTCGGATTCATTTCTATCACGACCATCCTGCCGTTATCCGGATTAAGCGCGAACTGAATGTTCGAACCTCCGGTGTCGACGCCTATCTCTCGGATAATGGCGATAGAGGCATCGCGCATTCTTTGATACTCTTTATCGGTAAGGGTCTGCGCGGGCGCTACCGTGATCGAATCCCCTGTGTGTATCCCCATAGGGTCGAAGTTCTCGATGGAGCAGATGATGACGACATTGTCCTTGCCGTCTCTCATCACCTCCAGCTCGTATTCTTTCCACCCGATGACGGATTCCTCGACAAGCACCTGACGCACAGGGCTGAGCTTCAGGCCGCGGTCGAGCAGTCCATGATACTCTTCGAGGTTGTACGCAATGCCTCCGCCGGTGCCTCCGAGAGTAAAGGATGGCCTGAGGATAGCCGGAAACCCAATGTGTTCAACCGCTTTAAGCCCATCGGCAAGAGATCCGACGTATGCGGACCTGGGTACTTCCAGTCCGATTTTCTCCATCGCCTCTTTGAAGAGTTCCCTGTCTTCCGCTTTTTTTATCGCTCCGAGCTTTGCGCCGATGAGTTCAACTTTGTATTCATCCAGAATTCTTTTTTCAGCAAGTTCGACGGCAAGATTAAGGGCTGTCTGACCGCCCATCGTAGGAAGAAGCGCATCCGGCCGCTCCTTTTTAATGATCATTTCGAGAATGTCGACCGTCAGAGGCTCTATATATACTGAGTCGGCGGTCTCAGGGTCAGTCATGATCGTGGCAGGATTCGAATTCACCAGCACGACTTTATATCCCTCCTCCCGCAGGGCCTTGCAAGCCTGAGTGCCCGAGTAGTCGAACTCGCACGCCTGGCCTATGATGATCGGGCCCGAGCCGATCAATAATATTTTCTTGATGTCAATTCTTTTTGGCATAAAATCTCACATTATTATTCTTTCTATTTGCAGCCCCGCATGTGATTGTCCCAAGTACTCATGTCATTCCCGCTTGGCGGGAATCTTTCCTAAGTCCTCTTCAAAGGGGTTAGGGTCATAATCGTAAGAACGATTTCGGACAAGCCGGAATGACAGACAAATAGGCGTTGGCTTTATGATCCAATTCCATGGCTAAGAGCCTTCTATCATTTCCCTGAACCTCTTGAAAAGATGCGCCGAGTCATTTGGCCCCGGGCCTGCCTCGGGATGGTGCTGGACCGAGAAAATAGGCAGCTCGACATGGCGCATACCTTCTTCCGTGCCGTCGTATAGGTTCTTATGGGTCAGCACGGCCTGACCTTTTACGCTTTCGATGTCGACACAGTAGTTATGGTTTTGGGAGGTTATCTCCACCCTCCCGGTGGCCAGATCCTTCACGGGATGATTGCCGCCGTGATGGCCGAATTTCAGTTTGTATGTCCTTCCTCCCATCGCCAGGCCGAGGATCTGATGGCCCAGGCAGATTCCGAAGATCGGCTTCTTACCCATAAGTTTTCTTGAGTTCTCGATCGCGTATGTGACGGTCTGAGGGTCTCCGGGGCCGTTGCTGAGAATGATCCCGTCGGGATTCATTTCCAGAACAGCCTCAGCAGGCGTCCGGGCAGGGACTACCGTAACCTCGAAGCCTGCCTCTACCAGGTTTCTCAGGATGTTGAACTTTATGCCAAAATCGTAGACTACAACTCTTTCTCCTCTCCTGGTCCCCTCCCCGGCGATTGGGGGATGGGTGGGATAGGTACACCATTTCCAGCAGCCCTCGCCCCACGAATATCTCTCTTTCGCCGTCACTTCTTTCACGAGGTCGAAGGCCGAAATTCCGGGATGTGCTCTGACCTTCTCCAAAAGGCTTGCAGGATCAGGGTCAAAGGTCGAGATTATCCCCATCTGTGCACCGTGGTTTCTCAGATGCCTGGTCAGCGCCCGCGTATCAACGCCCTGAATGCAGACAATCCCGTGTTCCTTTAGATACTTTCCCAAAGATCCGGACGATCTCCAGTTGCTTGGAGAATCTATATATTCCTTTACGACAAAACCTTCCACCTTGGGACCGCCAAGGGATTCGACATCCTCTTCATTTATCCCATAATTCCCTATCTCCGGATAAGTCATGGTGACTATCTGGCCCTTGTAGGACGGGTCGGAAAGTATTTCCTGATAACCCGTCATAGAGGTGTTGAAAACGACCTCGCCGATTGTCTCGCCCGAGCTACCGAAACCTTTTCCTTCAAAAACTACCCCGTCCGAGAGAACCAGAAATGCCCTACCAGTCATGGATCAGCCCCTTGCGAATCGTTAAGACCGGCAACCCCCGCAACATCCATCCTCCAAAAGGCGTATTCTTTCCTTTCGACGCGAACTTCTCCGGTTCGACCCGGTATCCCCTGTTCGTGTCGACTACGACGATATCCGCGTCGGAACCGGCTTTCAGTGTCCCTTTCTCTATTCCCATTATCTTCGCAGGATTCAAAGACATCTTTTCGATCAACTGATAGATGCTCAGGACTCCTTCATCCACGAGTTGCAGGCTCAGACCGAGCGCGGTTTCCAGTCCGGAAATACCCGACGGCGCACGGTCGAATTCCCTCATTTTTTCGTCCATATGATGTGGAGCGTGGTCCGTTGCAATGACGTCTATCGTTCCATCCATCAATCCGTTCTTGATCGCCTCGATGTCCCGCTCCGTCCTTAAAGGAGGGTTGACTTTTGCGTTTGCATCATATTCCTCGACAGCGTCTTCGGTCAGACTGAAATAATGAGGACAGGTTTCAGCCGTAACCCGAATCCCCTTTTCTTTTGCATCCCGGACAAGATTGACCGAGCCCTCTGTCGAGACATGGGCAATATGCAGTTTGCCGCCGGTGAGTTCAGACAACACGATATCCCTGAAAACCATTATCATCTCCGCCTCGGCAGGAATGCCCCGAAGCCCTCGCGTGACGGATATCAGTCCCTCGTTCATAACCCCGCCCTCGGAAAGGGTCAAATCCTCACAATGAGAGATGACCGGCACATTAAATGCTTTTGAATACTCGAGGGCCCTCCTCATGATCATGCTGTTCATCACCGGCTGTCCGTCGTCCGAAAAGGCAACACAGCCCTCATGTTTCATCGTCCCGATCTCAGCGAGCTCTTCGCCCTTCTGTCCCTTTGTAATAGCCCCTATGGGAAGAACAGTGCAGTATCCCTCTTGAGCCGCTTTCCGCATTATGAATTCGGTAACGCTCGCATGGTCGTTGACAGGGTTAGTATTGGGCATGCAGCAAACGGTCGTGAAGCCGCCCTTGATTGCGGCCAGAGTCCCAGTTCTGATAGTCTCTTTATATTCAAAACCCGGCTCACGCAGATGAACATGCATGTCGATCAGACCCGGAAATACGAATAACCCGTGTGCGTCTATTGTTCTTAGTCCGGCTTGAGAAATCCCTCCCGTCCCCCCTTTGGCAATAGTTGGCGGCGGGGAATTTGCCTTCTGTCTTCCTTTGCCCGTCTGCTTCAGGTTGATTTCCTTTATTTTTCCATCCTCGATAAGGACATCCCCGATTCCGTCCATTCCCTGAGACGGGTCCATAATATGACCATCCGTTATGAGAATCCTCATCTCTTCACTCCGGAAAGAAGGTACATAACCGCCATCCTCACTGCGATTCCGTTGGTCACTTGCTCAAGGATCACGGATCTCGGGCCGTCCGCGATTTCCGAGACGATTTCGATGCCCCTGTTCATGGGGCCGGGATGCATTACGATCGCATCATGCTTAGCCCTTGCGACCCTCTCGGGAGTCAGTCCCCAGTTCTTTGAATATTCCTCCGTCGACGGAAAGAAGCTTTTCTCCTGTCTTTCCATCTGTATCCTGAGCATAATGAGGACGTCCACCCCTTCCACCCCTTCTTCCATGTTATTGAAGACCCGTACTCCCATGTCGACAATCTCCTTCGGAATCAGGGTGGGCGGTCCGATCAGCCTCACCCTGGCGCCGAGCTTCGTGAGACCGTAGATATCTGATTTGGCAACCCTGCTGTGCGCTATATCTCCTATTATCGCGATGTCCAGACCGCTGACAGCGCCTTTCTTCTCCCGAATCGTGAATGCATCGAGCAGAGCCTGCGTCGGATGTTCATTCGTGCCGTCTCCCGCATTGATGACGGATGACCGGAGCTTCTTCGCGAGCAGGTGGGGAACACCTGACGAAGAATGTCTTATGATAATGAAATCCGCGCCGAGGGCCTGAACGGTGAGAGCCGTATCGACGAGACTTTCTCCTTTGACCACGCTGCTTGTGGGGACCGAGAAGTTTATTACATCCATACTCAGCCTCTTTGCGGCAAGCTCAAAAGAAGTCCTCGTCCTCGTGGAAGGCTCAAAGAACAGATTCACCGTTGTTTTGCCGCGCAGAGTGGGGACTTTCTTGATATCCCTGCCGAGGATGTCCTTGAAGCCCGCGGCCGTATCGAGGATAAGGTTTATTTCTTCTGAAGAAAGCTCCTTTATCCCAAGCAGGTCTTTCTTATTAAGCATCCTGCTTCTCGTCGCCGGCGGCTTTCTTGAGCATCACCCTGTCTTCAAGTCCTTCTTCGAGCAACTGTACTTCCACTATCTCGTTCAAGGCCGTGGGTATATTCTTTCCCACATAATCCGCTTTGATCGGAAGCTCTCTGTGTCCCCTATCGATCAAAACCACAAGTTGTATGGCAGCAGGCCGGCCCAGATCCATCAACGCGTCCATGGCCGCCCTGATAGATCTCCCGGTGAAGAGGACGTCGTCGACCAGAACGATTTTTAGATCCGTTATCTCAAAAGGCACTTCGGTCCTCCTGACAACAGGCTGCTCTTTTCGTATGCTCAGATCATCGCGATATAAGGCGATAT
>JBFLXP010000121.1:0-8472 GCA_040757315.1 Nitrospirota bacterium | reverse complement strand
TAGTGCTATGCTGTTTCGCGTCCCCTGCAGGCTGATGTTAGTGGAAAAACATATTCTTTAATACTACGAAAGCACATGCCGCTATAAATAATGCTTGAACGGGAAGTAGGATAAACTTCCACTTTCTTTTTAAATATTTATCCCGCAAAGTGATGGTGAATGCTACAAGCACGAAAATAGGTGAAATAATCATAGCTGAGATTATCCATGGTATTGCATCACTCCGCCCCAAGTAGCCTTGGGACCCGATAATTATTATCATAATGCTATATATAATTGGAACAATTGTGATCCAAAAGCATTGCATAGGTAAAAATTGGAAAATGCTCTGCATGTTATTCAATTTCCTCCTCAAAAACCACTAACGGCGCTCTTCAGCGGGCGTGGCTTTTTTCGATCCGCTGCAAGAGCTTGGTTATGTATCCTTCCCTGCTGGACGTCGCACTTCACTAAAACGCATGTAGGACAAATTTCCTTGCGACTCAAGCAAGCCGTCTTCTACAAGCTTTCGCACACGCTGGGAATAGTAAATATCTGGAATACCTTTCACACGACCGGGCAGTTCAATCATAGTAGCACCTACGACCCTAGCCACTTTTCGCCATCTATCACAGGTATTTGACAACAGGGCATCGTCTATAGTTTTAATTTGGTCATTTGTAAGATGCTCGACCAATTTCCTTTGCTCAGGAGTTAAATCGCCATCTGGCACCGGCGTTTCTTCATTTAGATAGTCTGGCCGTAGATCTGGACGCAGGCGGTATATTTCATGTTGAATCTGAAAAATATTTACTAGAGCTTCACCAATAGCACGAATATGCTTTTGGGGCGGATCAAGCGGCAAGTCGCTTATTTCGTTCGCAGCTTGATCAAGGTTTTCTGCTGCCACCTGGAGCTTCTTATGAATTGATTCAAGAGAGACCATAGGAATACACACCATTCAAAACATAACGCTGTGGCTTACCGGCGAGGGCCGCTCTTTGGCCCGAGTCCGATGTAAAGCCACTTGTTAGTGTTTTTATTCTTTGTCATGAGGTGGATATATTGTAATAGCAATACTTGCCCCAATTTTTGCTACGCTCTTGATCACATCGGGCCTGATTTCCGAGCTATAGCTTTGTTTGGATAAACCTGATTCATAACCAATATCGAAAATTTTGGAGAAGCAATTATCCCATATTAAACGTTCTTGTTCATTAAGATTCTCAACAAGTACACAGAAGAACTCTATCGTTTCATTTGCATTAGAATGAAACTCGTTAATTTCAAAAACTGCTTTAAAATGTTCGCCCCATTTACCATTGTATAATACCGCGACATCCCCTCCGAAGGCTTCGGCTAATGGTGTAAGATCAGTAGGCGATGAGATTTCAAAGTCTGTATTCAGGTATCTTATCGAGTCCATTTATTGTACTTTCGAACACTAACGCTCTGGCTCATGGGCCGCAAAAGTATGCGGTATTCGCCAATGAAAAGTTTAATGATGAATTCGCTATATCCACAGTCGCCCGCCTTTTGCGGTCCAATGGAGCCAGTTGTTATAAGCCGAGCTTTCTATTTCTATTATGCTGCCCCGCAGCACCACTTATAGCGCCTATTGTGACGGGCATGATTAACTGCTGGAGCAAAATAAAAAATAGATAAAAGTCCAATGATAAACTCACATGATTAATCGAAAGAACGAAGAACTTAACAATAATACAAACGAAAATTACAAAGACACCATTAGTGAAACCTTTTTGGGCAGAAAACAATCCAGCCAAGAACCCTGGCACCACCAAAAGCAACGTTGATATAATGGCTGAGAATATCAATAGTGGGTGCCAATTCGAAGATTCACTGGTAGCATTAATTTTAATAATGTCTGTTTGAATCAATAAGTACCCATAAAGTTCATTGGCCGCATAGAGAATACAATAGGCCAATATGCCTATTAGAATTGGTTTGTATTCCGACTTAAGATATTCTTTCATATTTCATGCTTATAACGCCAAATTTTGCGGCGCGAAGGCACTTAAGAACAAGCCCCACGCCCTTCCCGTGGAAGTGCGCCGCTGGTTCGCGTCCGCTGGAATGACAGGTTAGAAAATCATCTATTCTGATAATTCCATTTCTTCACGATCTAGGCTTAAACTATGGCTGATCTTTTCACTATTAGTTCCTTCAAACCACATTTGAACCCAGGCCCCACCATATTCATCGATTTCGTAAATCTCGAAAACTTGGCCAACCATTTTGTTCAGTCTGTGTGCGTCCTCTTCTGACTGATTCTTTAAAAGCCATTCAGGAATGCTGAGGACTTTCACCATAGATCCAATATGAACTTTGTTGCCGTTTCGATCCAAAACTTCAGGGATAGGGTTCATCTGCTTTTTCTAACGCAAAATTTAGCGGCGCGGCGGCACTTATAATGCGACCCATAAAACTCTGCGAAGTCGTGCCGGCGCCCACCGCGTCCGCTGGAATGACAGGTTCGGCGAAGCCGCTTAAATTCCCGAGCTATAGCTCCGCCTGGTGCTTAACGATAACCGGTCAACGTGACTCGTTCGGTGCCATTGATCAGTTTGTTGGTATTTGGAGCTTATCCTACAGCAAGGGCCTTGCCAGGAATTTATATTTGCTGCTTTTAGCAAAGCCTATAACGATCACAACTATCACATTACTTTCGAAGGAGCGAAATACTTTTTTTCTTTTGCCATAACCCATGGTTTTGGAACCATTGCTAAGCTTTGATTAAACGCCGAACGCTTTGCGTCAGTGGGCGCGCGCCCTTTGCGCTCCACTGGACGCAATTGTTCGGTAAAAATATTTTGCTTTTGCCGATAAATGCATAAACAAAACTGGAATCAAGAGCGTAGTGAAAAATATCGCATTGATAAGCACCCCGAAGTTTTCATCAACGAATTTTTTTATTTTTGCGCTCTCGCTATTGAAAAATACCTCTCCCAAAGAAAATGCCAATAAATATTTTAGAGAGAAACATAAGAGTATTGCGATCACCAAAAAGGCCCATCGATTCTTTAAATGTTTCTTTCTTGCCCAAATGTAGAGCGGAACAACCCAAATTGGCCAATAGACTATGAATATCAGATCTTTCCAAACTACCCAAATCGGCACATTCATTCTTGCCTTTACTCCATATTTGGGAACCGAACGACCAAGCTAAGGGGCCGGGCGGATTTAGCTGAAGCCCAGCCGAATACCCGAACATTTGATAGCAATAAAATTCACAAAAATGGCACGGCCCGCCCGGTCCCTCTTAAGCGCCAGGTTCGGTGTCCTCACGTTCACAAAACTTGCTTAAGCTCATTAATTTTTCGATAAAACTATTAAGGCGCTCTTCTGCATCTTTGGGCCGCACATGCCAGTGAGCGGAATCACTTATAAGTGGCGCATCTCTTTCTGATAAGCCGGATTTTTCAAGTGCCTTAAGGAATCTCTTATCGTCAGAGTATATCCAAAAAATTCCGTGATCATCGAAAGCAAAGTAATCGTCACTATCTGGTATTCTGAGACACATTTGAAATCCGCTATCATGAAAAAAAAGATCCTCATCGGATTCGACAACTGACTTTAAATCATCATAGAGAATACCTCCAAAAATCCTTCGCCATACGATACCATCTGAATTTTTATCAATCTCCTCTTTTAATAGGTAATCAATCCTTTCACCGACAACCTCGGCGAGTGACCAAAAAAGCTGCGCTTGTTGGGTAGCACCGCCTGCCCATGCGATAAAGCGCGCTTCTTCGTAGTCCTTGTCGGGTTTATAAAATGGCTCTTCAGAATAGCCATTTAGCTCAGCTTTATTTGCCATCGTATTTTACCACCGAACGCTTGCGTCGCGGGCGGCGTGGTCCTCGCCGTCCCGTGAACGCAGATGTTGTGCCCAAGATTATTCATTTCGCCCATCTTGTGTTTTAGAAAACTCAAAAGTTACGAAAACCTCTTTTTCCTGTTTTTCATTCAGAATGTACGAGCCATCTTTAAATATGATTTTCAGCCTACATCTCGGTTTCATCCAGAGAATATCATCCTCACCCGCGATTGTACCAACTGCGACCTTTTGGTATCCAGTTATACTTTCTTTCTTTAATATTTCTGCATCACCTTCAAGAAATGCCACCTTTCCTGCCGATGGGATTTCAACAACTTCCATATTCAATATTGGACGTACCGCTTTAAGAGGGTAAGTTGCAGTACAACCAAATAGGATTGTCAAAGAAAGCAAAAAAACTATTTGTTTGAAAATTATTAGCATATTTAGAGGCACAACCCCTGCTTGAGGGGTTTTTGCGGAGCAGCAGCGTAGCAAAAATCCCTCTCAAAGCGGTTGTTGGACGTTAACTGCCCGACATATTATTCTATACCCATTTGATTTAGCATCCGAAGTTATAGCGATAGCGACATCACAGGCTTTCTCATATGATGGAAATGGAATTAGTATGCCTCCTTTCGTGTGAATATCAACCATAATAGCAATCGCCTCTTCTTGAGAAATTTCCATGTGAATTTTTAAGGTTGAAACCACGAACTCCATCGTCGTGTTGTTATCGTTCAGAATCTCTATGCCTGTCTTAAAAGCTTGTGGCATATATCCTTCGAGCTGTGTTAGTTGCGTTTTGGGAGAAAGCGTAGCTGATGTATCTGGAAAAACATATGACCTGCTAAAAATTCGGTTCGAAGTTAACTTCCAAAGCAAGTAGCCATCCGTTCCATAATTTTGTCTATGGCGTTTTTGAGGAATGAGATTCAAGATAACCATGGCAGCATTTGCATAGATAAATGTAATTGCAAGGCATTTACCGAAAACCGAGTTTGGATTCCCAATAACTCTTAGATAGAGAACTGTGCTGAGAAGTATGACGATCTGAATGAAAATGCCGGCGGAAGCGAACAATATCGCCGCAATAAAACTTTTAGGAGATTCAGTTTTACAAAGACCACCTGCACCTGAAAACTTAATGCTGAAAACTTTGAGCCCTTGATAGTGTGCAACTGTCGCATGCCCTATCTCATGAAGAATAATGAGAAAGGTAAAGGCAATGCAGTAATAAATTGTTTCAGGAATTGCAAATTTTGCAAAAATATATAGTACCAGACCAGCTGCGGGAAATGACCAATGCAGATAAACTGGGACGCCTTTTAATGTTATAATCTTTATACTTCCTGCTTCTTTCTTAATCATTGCGTCCAACGCTTGCGTCACGGGCGGCGTAGTCCTTGCCGTCCCGTGAACGCGGATGTTGTGCCCAAGATTATTCTTTTCGCCCATCTTGTGTTTTAGAAAACTTAAAAGTTGCGAAAACCTCTTTTCCCTGTTTTTCATTCGAAATGTATGAGCCATCTTCAAATTCGATTTTCAGCCTACATCCCGGTTTCATCCAGAGAATATCATCCTCACCCGCGATTGTACCAACTGCGACTTTTTCATATCCAGTTATTCTTTCTTTCTTTAATATTTCTACATCACCTTCGAGATATGCCACCTTTCCTGCCGACGGAATTTCAACAACTTCCATATTCAATATTGGACGTACCGCTTTGAGAGGGTAAGTTGCAGTACAACTAAAAAAGATTGTCAAAGAAAACAAAATAATTATTTGCTGGAAATAAATCTGCATATTTAGAGGCACAACACCAAATTTAGCGGCGTGGCGGTATTTAAAATGCGTCCCACAGAACCCTGCGAGGTCGTGCCGAAGCCCACCGCGTCCGCTGGAATGACAGGTTCGGCGAAGCCGTTTGAATAACCGAACCATAGCTCCGCCTGGTGTTTAACGTTAACCGAACAAGGCGACTGGCCCGGTGCCCTGGACCAGTTTATTTATATTTGGAGCTTATCCCACAACAAGGGCCTTGCCAAGAATTTATATTTGCTACTTTTCGCAAAACCTATAACGATCACAATTATCACATTGCTTTCGAAGGAGCGTAATACTTTTTCTTTCTCTTGTCATAACTCATGGCGTTGGAACAATTGCCAAGCTTTGATTTAACGCCGAACAATATTATTATACGGCTAGCGGTTTTTTGCGGAGAGCCCGCAAAAGCTGGTTGAAAGTAAATGTTTTATTTACATCCCAAACCTTTGAAATACCATTTTAATCAGAAAAAATCCGTCGCCGAATTCAATTTTACCTGGACAATATGTCACCCGTTCTGATATTAGCAGCCTCATTCGGCAGGTTCAAGTCAACCTTACAACACTTTCCTGTTGTTAATCAACTACTTTTCGATCTGGCAACCCGAACCTAAACCTGCATTTTTTGGAATTAAAGGGTATTCTAAAGCGGCTTTTTGCCCTAATTATCAACATTATACGGCTAGCCGTATAATACTGGGGGTTACTTATTCGACGCCATGGAGGAATTTCGCAACTATTTAATATCAAAGCTTAAAATCAACCAGAAGACTGTTGATTTCTACATGATGTGGGTTCGAAGATTCGTGGCTTTCAGCAAGCGTCAATCAGGATTGAACCTGCCTCAAAGAATTATCGAACCTTTTTTAATCGAATTAGGACGGAGTTATGAAGGCTGGCAGGTTGACCAGGCCAGGGAAGCGTTGGCGCATTATTGCCACTTTCTAAATCTCGATGCAAAAAGAAACATCGAGAGGGAGCCAGTGGATATCGATGATTGGAAGAACGCGGGCGAGCTGATGGTGCGAATGTTAAGATTAAAGCAGCGGTCCTATCGCACGGAAGAGACCTATCTGGGATGGCTTCGCCGGTTCTATTCGCATGTACGCCGCACGAGACCATCTGAACTGACTGATGGCCACTTGAAACAATTTCTTTCTCATCTGGCCGTTGACCGGCATGTATCCAAGCGCACTCAGGATCAGGCCTTCAATGCGTTGCTTTTCTTTTACAGGCACGTCCTCGAAAAGGATGTGGGGGATCTTGCGAGCGTTGTCCGTTCCAAACGCGGGCAGAGGTTACCGCTCGTGATGTCACGGAGCGAAGTCGCCATGCTGTTTGAAAAGATGTCAGGGTTGCCGCTCCTGATGGCAAAGCTGCTTTACGGCGCCGGATTACGGTTGAATGAATGTACGCGGCTCAGGGTTCAAGATGTTGATTTTGACAGAATGACCATTACCGTGCGCGGCGGCAAGGGTGATAAGGACCGACAGTCTCTGCTTCCTAAAAGCGCGGAGAATGAGCTTCAGCTTCATCTTGCTCACCTTCGCGATATTTACGAAAAGGACCGCAAAGCAAAGGTGGCCGGAGTCCATCTTCCAGGTGCTTTGGAAAGGAAGTACCCGAATGCTTCAAAGGAATGGAAGTGGTTCTGGGTTTTTCCTTCCAGCAGGCTTTCGATCGACCCACGCACCCAACTTGTCCGCCGTCACCATGTATCCCCTGAAGTTATTCAACGCGCTATCAAGAACGCCACCAGTGCGGCCGGTCTTTCCAAAAGGGTTTCAACCCACACGCTCAGACACAGTTTCGCTACCCATCTGCTGGAATGCGGCTATGATATTAGAACCATTCAACAGTTGTCAGGGCATGTGGACCTGAAGACGACCATGATTTACACCCATGTGGCGCGAAAGAATGTCCTTGGAGTTCGCAGTCCTTTGGACCGGACCGAGGAGTGACTTTCAAGTTTCGTCATGGGCTCGAATCTGTTGCTGGTCCGGCTGATCCCCGTTGACAAGCGGCCTCGAAGGCAATAGGAAAGCTGATTCCTGTGAGCGAATTGCCTGGAGGGAGCGCCCATGAGCATGCCTGCGTCGGTTTCAGCGGAGGAACGGCCCGGCGGTTTTCGAACCGGGGCGGTGGTGCTGATTTCGTTGTGCCACATGATTCACGATGTGTATTCAAGCTTTCTGTCGCCGCTGCTGCCTTTGTTGATCGACAAGTTTTCGCTTTCGCTGACGCGGGCCGGGTTTCTCGGCACGATGATGCAGCTGCCGGCGCTGTTCAATCCCTGGATCGGGGTGTTGGCCGACCGGGTCAGCGTGCGCTGGTTCATTATTTTCGCGCCAAGTATGACGGCCGTGCCCATGTGCCTGCTGGGGGTGGCGCCCAATTATGCCGTGCTGCTGATTCTGCTGTTCATCACCGGGATCAGCACGGCGCTGTTTCATGTGCCCGCGCCGGTGATGGTGGCCAGATTGTCCGGTCTGCACACGGGGCGGGGGATGAGTTTTTTCATGACCGGCGGGGAACTGGCGCGCACGGTGGGGCCGATGGCCGCCGTGGGTGCGGTGAGCGTGCTGGGCCTGGAGCATTTCTATGCGGTGATGGTCTTTGGTCTGCTGTCGTCGGCGTGGCTGTTCGTGAGGTTCAAGGATGTGCCGATCCGTTCCGGCGATCGGCGGCCGGTCTCGCTGGCCGGCGCATGGGGCGAGGTTCGGCATGTTTTGCGGCCGCTGATCGCGATTCTTTTCGCGCGGGGATTCATGCATGCGGCCATCGTCACATTTTTGCCGACGCTGATCAAACATGAGACCGGCGATTTG
>JBFLXP010000120.1:0-8478 GCA_040757315.1 Nitrospirota bacterium | reverse complement strand
TGTTGGGCGAGGTGATGACCTCGTCTCCCGCTCCGATGTCGCAGGCAAGCAATGCAAAATGAAGCGCTTCTGTTCCCGAACCGACGCCTATCGCATATTGCGTCCCGCAATAAGCAGCGAATTCCTCTTCGAGGGCTTCGCAGTTCGGCCCTATATAAAGATTCATGCCCTCAAGAACGTCCTCAAGCGCCTTCATCACCTCGGCCTTGATGGGTCGAAACCCCGCTTTCAGATCAACAAGCGGTATGGCTTTCATAAGACCCAGCGCCGACTCATCGGATCCATTTTTTCCCTTTTATTTGACATATGGCAAAGCCCTCATCATGCCATCCTTCGACAAGCTCAGGATGACAATCAGCGTGCCCACTTGTTCCGAAAGTGCGAGATTGCCGCGTCGCTGCGCTCCTCGCAATGACCGTAGAAGGTCGTCATTGTTTAATAGCTGCCGCAGCCCCTGCGCTGCGGCTCCTCGTGAGCACAGGGGGCTGGTGAACGTGAATCTTTATGAGTCTCTACGAGTTTCCGCGAATCTCTACCAGTTTCTATCAGTCTCCGTCTCACTCAACCCCTCGAACCCTCATATCTTGTTCTTATACGGCGGCCAGTCATAGGGTTTTTCAAAAAAACCGCAAAAACATTTCAGTTCATCAATCATTTTTATAAGCCGGGCCGGACTGCCCGCCACAACGGCGTTTGCAGGCACATCCTTCGTCACCACCGAACCAGCTCCGATGAGACTATTTCTGCCTATCCTGACACCCGGCAGAATCGTGCAATTGGCTCCGATCCGTGCGTAATCCTCAACAACGGGACCGCCTTTGCATTCCTTATAGCGCGGACAACACATAGGGTGAGGATCATCGGTAAACACGACATTCGGGCCGACAAACACATACATGCCGATGGTGACCATCTCCAGAAAACAGTTGCTGTGGATGCGGCTGTTATCGCCTATCCTGTTACCGAACTCGAGAACCGAGTTCGTGCCGATGCTCACATTATTTCCTATGATGTTGTCTTCACGGATAGAAACGCCCTGTCCCGTCTGGAAACTCTCTCCTATTTCGCTCCCCGCGTATATCGTGCTGAAGGGTCTGACCCGGCTGTTATTCCCGATCCTGATCGGAAGATCACCCGGCTCAGCCCCCCTGGGTGGTTTCCCGATAATGGAAGGGGGCTCAATTACCACATTGTCACCAAGACTGACGTTCGGGTAAACAAGATTGTTCATACGGGAACTCTGACTCCGCCCTTCTTGAGGGATCTGCTCGCCGCCTCCAGCATCTTTACCACGCGCAGACCCGCGACCCCGTCGGTTATCGGCTGCCTCTTATTCCGTATGCAGTCGGCAAAATGATCCACCGCCGTCTTGAGAGCCTCGGTATTGTCGATGGAGGGTGCAAACATATCTCCGATGCGGTACTGGATCATGCTCCGGTAAAGAGAGGGCTTGTCGGTCCCGGAGATGATGATCCCCTTGTCGTAGACTTTTATCTTTTCTGCGGGATCGAGATCGTCGTACACGAGCATCTTCTTGCTTCCCCCGATAGTGATCCTCCTTATTTTGACGGGAGACATCCAGTTGACGTGAAAATGAGCGATCAGATCACCTTTGAACTTCAATGTAATATAAGCAACGTCCTCCAGCCTGCTCGGCGTGTGGCTCGTTCCGGTCGCAACGATGCTTACCGGAAGCTCATCCACCAGATAGTCCATGGTGGCGAGATCGTGGGGGGCCAGGTCCCATATCACGTTGATGTCACGCTGAAAAAGGCCCAGGTTGATTCTAACAGAATCGAAATAGAACATTTCGCCGATTTTGCCGTCGGCCAGATATTCCTTTATCTTCCTTATCGCGCTTGTGTAAATGAAAATATGATCTACAAAGAGGACAAGCCCTCTTTTCGCCGCCAGATTGACAAGCCTCTCACCCTCACGCATACTGGAGGTCAGCGGCTTTTCCACGAAAACGTGTTTTCCCGCTTCGAGCGCATCACGCACGATTCCGTGGTGCGTGCTCACGGGGGTTGCGATCGCCACGGCGTCTACAGAGGAATCTTTTAGAATATCCTGATATTTCTGCGTGAAATTAATGTGAGGATATCTGAGCCTGATCTGATCGATTCTTTCCCGGACGAGATCACAGGCATAACGTACCTCTGTATGAATGCTGTCGTTGAAGTTCCTAACAAGATTCGGCCCCCAGTATCCGCACCCTATTATGCCGACCTTAATTTCTTTCATCCTGTCGTCATTCTACGTTAGCATGGGAAACTGATGCGTTCTCGAATAGCCATATGCTGAAAGCTGCGATCATTCGATAGCAGCATACAGGAAAAGTGTAACAGTATGCCTTTCAGGATCGTTACTCACAACCTTAACCCTCTTGATCACTCGACCGTGCGCGCCGCCTTTGATGCTCATCCCCACGGTAATACTTCCTTTCTCTCCCGGCTTCAGTCGGTTCGGACCAACCAACTCGGCTGTGCAGGTCGGTCAGGACGGCGTAACACTTTCGATGATAAGGTCCTGATTTCCCGTATTGGTGAAAACAAAGGCATGTTCCAGGTAGAGAGCCGAAACACTGCCGAAATTGTGTTTTTCCGCATCGAATGATATGGAAGGCTGAGCATAAGACAACGATGGAAGAAGTAGTAGTATAGCGAGCAGAATTCTTTTCATTTTTTAATATGTTACAATAAATCATCGAGAAAATATAGGACCCAAATCCAGCGATAATGGTCTTAAGAAAAAGTCTGAATGTCGTGGTGATCCGTCAATACGTAAGACGGATGTCGAACCATGGCAGCTTGCAGCCCTTCGACAGGCTCAGGGTGACACAATTTCATCTGACACCAGGTTGATGGCGTATAGCTCAATTTGTATCAAAAAAAATGGTTAAGTTGAAATATCTTATCAGCAGTCTGTCGGTGGCCAATATAGCCCTCATGGCGTTCGTGTTCATTTTTCTTGCCTCCTTCATAACGCCCCGGTTCACGATGCGTATGACGAATCCTCTGCCCCGGCCGGGCAAGGTTTATGTCCCGGCCGAGGATGTCAGACCTTCCGAGAGGAATGTACCATCACTTGCGGATTTCGTTGCCGTGGCAGAGGATAATCTCTTCCATCCGGAGAGGATAATCCCTCCTGACAAAAAGAAGGAAGAGCAGCCTCTGCCGAAGCCGGAGTTCGTGCTGTATGGGACGTTGGTGACTGATACCGTTAGTCTCGCGTATCTTGAGGACCAGAAAGCGCCCCGGAATACACCGGGCAGGGGAAAAAGGCAGACAGCTCTCAAGAAAGGGGATAGCATGAGCGGGTTTCTTCTGAAGGAAATAGAGACCGACAAGGTTGTGATGGTGAGGGGAGAAGAGAAGATGACGGTGTACGTCCGCGATCCTCAGAAGAAAAAGTCAAGAGTTGCTGAAACAGGACAGAAACTCTATCCGCACCAAGAGCCCGCAAAGCCGGCATCTCCCCCTCCGAGACTTCCGGCGCCAAAACAGCCGGAACGGATCGAAACTAAAATTCTCCCTCCTCAGAATGCGGAAGAGCAGTCGATAATCAATCTGTTCGAGAAGGACAGACAGAATCGATAGCTGTATCGGAAGATGTTGATGGCCGGGGTTCTTCAAGAGACAATTCAATTCCATGCTTTTCATTAGCTTCGTGAGCCTATGCTCAAGAGGCGGTGCTCCGGCGGCGGCGTGGGAGCCGCGCACCTATAGAATTGGACTATGAAAATAGATAAAGCCCTTCAATCAGCTTATCAATACTATCAGGCCGGTGATCTGAACCAGGCAAGGGATATCTATAAAAAGGTATTGAGATTAAAACCAAACAATATCGATGCCCTTCATTTCGTCGAAATGATATGCTGTCAGCTTGGGGATTTTGATGAAGCAATCAGATGTATAAGGAAAGAAATCGAGCTTACACCGTCAAATGCGGAATTGTACTATAAACTTGGGACCGTACTTCAGGCAAAGGGTCTGTTTTCCGAGGCAATTGACTATTTCAGGAAGGCCATAACTTTAAAACCGCATTTCCCGGATGCATATTACAATCTCGGACTTGCCTTGCAGAATACCGGACAGGTTGACGAAGCAATTTCCAATTACCAGAAAGCTATTCAAATTGAACCGAATCTAATGGAAGCATACAACAATCTTGGAATTCTGCTGAGTGCCAAAGGCTGCCTTGAAGAGAGTATTACATATTTCCAGAAAGCCATACGAATTAATCCCAATCATGCAGACATCTACAACAACCTCGGCCTTTCCCTGAAGGAAAAAGGTAATATCGACGAGGCGATAATGAACTACAAAAAAGCAATCACTTTAAATCCCGCCTTTGCTGATGCGTATTATAATCTTGGATTTGCGCTCCAGGGTAAAAAGCAACTCGATGCGGCAATTGACTCTTATAAAAAAGCACTACAAATTAATCCTGCTCTAGCCGAAGTACAAAATAGTGTCGGTTATATCCTTGCTGAAAAAGGACAGATGGATGAAGCTGTGACATATTTCCAAAAAGCTATAACACTTAATCCGAATTATGCTGGTGCATATTATAATCTCGGGCTTGCTTTACAGAATAAAGGTCAATTTGAAGAAGCTATAACCTATTATCAAAAAGCGATAGATATTAGCCCTGATTATGCTGATGCATATTATAACCTCGGAAATGTCTTACAGAATAAAGGTCAATTTGAAGAAGCTATAACTTGTTACCAAAATGTTATACATCTTAGTCCAAATTTTCATATGGCATACAATAATCTGGGTGTAATCTACACGGTAAATGGACAACTGAATGAGGCCGAGATTCATTTAAGACGAGCTTTGCAAATAAACCCGGATCTTTCTATTACTTACAGCAACCTTCTTTTTAATATGAACTATAATTCACGCTATAACCCTCAAGATATTTTTTCTGAACACCTGCTTTTTGCAAAGAAATTTGCAGAACCTTTATCTTATGTTATTCCGGCTCATACTAATGGACGTCAAGCAAATCGCAGGCTGCGAATTGGTTATTGCTCGCCTGATTTTAGAAGGCACTCGGTGGCGTATTTTATTGAACCGGTGTTGGCAGCGCGAGACCGGGGACATTTTGAGGTATTCTGTTATTCAAACAGTTCAGTTATCGACGAAGTAACGAATCGTGTTCAAGAGCATGCTGATCAGTGGCGTAATATTGTAGGAATGTCCGATGAAGAAGTTACAGAACTGATACGAAAAGAAGAAATTGATATACTTGTAGATCTTGCAGGACATACTGCGAATAACAGAATATTGGTATTTACTCGCAAACCTTCGCCCGTGCAGGTGAGCTGGATAGGATATCCTGCAACGACAGGTCTATCAAGCATGGATTATAAAATTGTCGATGCTTTCACGGACCCTCCCGGCATGACTGAACAATTCTATTCTGAGAAACTATTACGTCTTCCTGACAGCTTCTTATGCTATATGCCCGAAGCAAATTCCCCCGATATCTCTTTACTTCCAACGCTCGTCTCCGGACATATAACCTTTGCCTCATTCAATGACATAGCAAAGATATCGCCGGAAGTCATTGCGCTGTGGTCCGAGATATTAAAAGAAGTTCAGGATTCCCGTATGGTAATGAAATCCAAGGGGTTTTCCGACGGTAGCACCCGCCAGAGATTTTTGACTTTATTCCATCAGAATGGCGTTGATAGTGACAGACTTCGATTGTTGCCTTTTATGCATTCCACAAGCGATCACCTGGCGGCGTACAACAACATAGACATCGCATTGGATACTTTCCCATATAACGGGACGACAACGACGTGTGAAGCTATGTGGATGGGAGTACCCGTAATTACCCTCTCAGGATGCACCCATGTGTCGAAGGTGGGGGTAAGTCTGCTGTCAAATGTCGGACTTCCGGAACTTATTGCAAAAACACATGATGAATACATAGCAACCGCTGTTAATTTAGCATCTGACATTGAAAAATTACGATTATTACGCAGAAGTCTACGGGATAGAATGTCACATTCACCGCTTACCGATGCCAGGCGATTTACGGCAAATCTGGAAATGTGTTACCGCAAGATGTGGGAGAATTGGTGCAATTCAACTCAAGCATGAATATTCTCTAAAATAATAATTTATTTCGTCTTATAAATGTGAATATTGACAAGACCCTTCAGACAGCCCGGGAATATCATCAGGCGGGGAACCTGGAACAGGCGGAGCCGCTCTATAAGAAGATCCTCGATAGGAAACCGAACAGAAGCGATGTCTTGCTGTTTCTCGGAATTCTCTATTACGAGCAGAGACAATATGAGGCAGCGATTCGGTATCTGAATAAATCGATTCAGGCAGACCCCCATAATGCGGACGCACATTATAATCTTGGCAACGCATACGCGGATAAGGGACTTCTCGATGAGGCGATCGCGAACTATCAGAAAGCTATTGAAAACAATCCGCGGTTCACCTATGCGTACGTCAACCTTGGTATCACTTACCTCGACAAGAAAGAATTCGACAAGGCTGTTGAGTGTTTCAAGAAATCGATCGAAATCGACCCGCAGTTCGCCGATGCGTATTACAATCTCGGAACAGTCTACCAGGACATGAAGGAGTATGACCTTGCTGCTGCCTGTTATCATAAGGCGCTTCAATTAAACCCACATAGCGCCGATGCCTGTTTCAACCTGGCGGCGGTCATTGAGAAGAAAGGGCTGTTTGACGAGGCTCTTGCGCTGTATCAAAGAGCACAACGGCTCAATCCGGGGCGTGACGATGTTTACTTTAAAATTGGTTGTATCTTCAGAGAGAAGGGACTTCTTGATGACGCCCTTTCATTCCTTGGGCTTGCGGTGCATATGAACCCGGGCAATAGTGACGCTTTGATAAACATGGGAGCCGTTCTGAGGGACAAGGGCAATCTCGACGAATCAATAGCTTGCTATAACAAAGTTCTCGCGATAAACCCTGTGCACTTCGAAGCATATAACAATCTCGGGATCGCTCTATCCGACAAAGCGCTGTTCGATGACGCAATCAAGAGTTTTCAAAAGGCAATCGAACTGAACCCCGACTTTGCGGAGGCATACAATAATCTCGGAAATGTTTATCGTACTCAGGGCCTGGCTCAGAAAGCGGTAGTCAGTTTCGAAGCCGCCATATCAAGAAACCCTTTACTCGTCGAAGCCCGGAACAATTTAGGCATCATTCTGGAAGAACAGGGAAAACTGAAGGAGGCGGAAGACCGTTACAGACAGGCTCTCACTTTAAAGCCCGGCCTGAATGCGGCTCACAGCAATTTGCTCTTGTTGATGAACTACAGTCCGGGATACAGCGGAGATGAAATATTCTCGGAACACATCAGATTTGCGAAACTCTTTGCCGAACCTTTAGGCTATGCAGTCAAAACGCATGTCAACGATCGTTCGCTCGAACGCAGATTGAAAATCGGCTATGTTTCGCCTGATTTCAGACGGCATTCCGTCGCTTACTTCATCGAGCCGGTGCTCGCCTCCCACAGTGCCGGCGAAGTCGAAGTCTTCTGTTATTCCGACGTTCTGTCTCCGGACAAATTCACGGAGCGCATTCGACGATACGACGTCAAATGGAGGGACATAGTCGGAATGCCTAATGCGAGGGTTGCAGACATGATAAGACAGGACGGTGTCGACATACTCGTGGATCTCGCCGGCCATACGGGTCCCAACCGGATTCTGCTTTTCGCTTATAAACCCGCGCCTGTTCAAGTCAGTTGGATCGGATACCCGAATACCACCGGTTTTTCTGCGATTGACTACAAAATTGTTGACCATTTTACCGACCCTGAAGGAATGACCGAACGATTCTATTCTGAAAAGCTGATACGCATGCCGGAGAGCTTCATTTGTTATTCGCCTGACGGGGAGAGTCCCGAGATCGGCGATTGCCCCGCCCTTAAGAACGGCTATGTGACATTCGGTTCTTTCAATAAATACTCGAAGGTTACAGGTCGTGTCGTAACCCTCTGGGCTCAGATTCTTAAAACCGTACCCGACGCCCGCCTGATCATGAAGGCAAGGAGTTTCGCCGACGAGGCGACCCGCGTCGGCGCCGTAGAAAATTTTGTTCGCGAAGGAATTTCGCCCGGGAGAGTCGTGGCTCTTCCGCCTTATACCTCCATAAGGGGACATCTTGCGGCCTACAATGGAATAGACATATGTCTTGACACATTTCCCTACAATGGCACAACCACAACCTGTGAGGCTTTATGGATGGGGACGCCGGTTGTTGCGCTTGAAGGTCAATCTCATGTTTCGCGCGTCGGCGTCAGTCTTTTGTCCAATGTCGGTATCACGGAATTCGTTGCAGGCACACCCGAAGAGTATGTCGAAAAGGCTGCGAGTCTCGCAGGCGACGTTGGGAGGCTCCAACTGTTACGTCGGACCTTGAGGGACAGAATGCGCCGATCCCCCTTGTTGGACTGTCGCCTGTT
>JBFLXP010000119.1:0-8561 GCA_040757315.1 Nitrospirota bacterium | reverse complement strand
CGTCCCTTGCGGGTCCGCTCGCCCGATTTGTTTTTCGCAAAAAGATAAAAGATGCGGAACCGCGCCGTGCGTTGATTCGCACGGCGCTAACAAATCGTTCGAGCAGAAGTCCGCATAACATCCGGCCCGCCCACAGCGGGCCTACGTTACGCGGACTCCGCTCAACTCGGCCGTTGAGTCTGTAGGAAAAGTCATTTTTCGTAAATTTGGTATCAATAAAATCAGATATTTACGAGCCGGAAAATAGCTAAAATCGGGCTTTTTCTACAGACTCGTTAGCTAATAAGAGTAAGGGTTCATAATGGGCTTCAAGATAACTCTCTCTCCATTCAAAGATCCAGCCGATGGATCGGACTGGGATGAGCAATCCAAACTGATTGAGAATCGCCTCACTCAGATCTTGAAGAGTTCCTCGCCGGAAGTTAGGTTCTTCCTCCGTAGCGGGACACAAGGTACAGGTGCTGACTTCCCGGTTCTAATACTCGAAGTGCTGACTCTAGGCTCGGCTGCTTTTTTCGGTGTACCCAAATTGCACAAAAAGATTAAAGAGACTCTTCAGGGTTGGGAAGAGATTTGGGCAGATACCCAAAAATTCCTAAATTGGCTCAAGAAAAAGGAGCCAATCACTCGCTATTCTGTAGAAGTTGCATTTCTCATGTGCCTCTCAATGCTTTGCGATAAAACGGACGTCAACGAACTCGAACTAGTTGAAGCGAAGACGCTCCTTGGCGCCAGTGGCTTCATCAGTCCATCCTTTGAAAACACGGAAATGGCTTATTACCTATTCATCCTCAGGGAAGACGACAGGAGACTTTTTGTTCATTGCATCGATGAAAGGCTTAAAACTGTTTTCGCACACACAATGGTGCTTCATCCAATTGAAAGAATGTTGGAATCGGAAAAAAATGGCTAACCTGTCAATCAAGGCGACGGGGAATAGCCCCGTCGCCTTTTAGCGGAGGTCAGTGCCGCCGCGCCTTATTTCTATCGTTGGAACCATAAGACATGAGTCGTCGCCTAATAACCGGTGCTGCTCAACTTATCGTGTTCGGGTAGGTCAAGGGGGGCGCAAAACATATGAAAAAGGCATTCTTTGTAGTAATTCTGGCAAAAAATAATTAGGGACGTTGGTTCAAATACAACTTGATTTTGGCAGAGGATAGGAGTAGGATATTGGCATATGCCAAGACAAGCGAGACTCGATGTCTCGGGGACGATACATCAACGAGCAAACGTTTCACGATTTTCTGGAGTCACGACTTCCTTGGTCAATCGGTATACTGCCTGCAGTGAGCTTCTTGAATTGAGGGATTATAATTAGAGTATACTTAAGTTGCATTTGAACCTACGTCCCCAATTTATCGTATTAATCAAAATATGAACAAAGTTATAAAGATCCGTGCCATCATTAGGGTACTTTTTTCTCTTGGATTGATGTTCGCTATACTTTTTGGATCTGCTGGTCGAGGGGATTATTGGCATGGATGGGCATACTTTCTGTTATGGACTTACTTGGCATTATTCAATTGGCTTTTAATTCCATCAGAACTTGTCCAAGAGAGAGTCCAACCCGGTCCTGGGACAAAAAAGTGGGATTATATATTTTTTTTCATATTTTTTGTCCCTTTAAGCTACATTATTCCACTCGTCGCTGCTTTAGATGGAGGACGTTATCATTGGACAGGAGATTTTCCTCTATTCGTAAATGTTTTGGGATTTATTATTATTTTTCTTGGATATTCCTTGGAGATCTTGAGTTTGCGGACCAATCAATTCTTTTCAAGCGTTGTTCGCATTCAAAAGAAAGAGGTCACTACGTCATAGATAAAGGACCATATGCATTTATGCGACATCCGGGTTATGCTGGTGGCACTCTTTCCTATCTCTGTATACCGTTTGCTTTCAACTCTCTTTTGGCGTTGATTCCTGCAGGAATTTTTTCGATTGCATTTATCATTCGAACATATTTAGAGGACATCACCCTCCAGAGGGAGCTACAAGGCTACGTAGACTATGCTGCGAGGGTAAGATATCGATTGATCCCGGGAATATGGTAGAGATCAATATTGCAAACATCACGAGGCTAACAATGGCATCAACCTGACGCGGATTAGCCGCGTCAGGTTTCGGGCATTGCTGATTGCCCGCGCAGGTTATGCAAATCGTTAGCGCTCCATGGACAAGTCATTTTGTAATGTGTAAGAGGAGAAAAAAGATATGTCTAAAGTAACTATTAACCGAGATCTGTGTGAAAAGTGCGGTACTTGTGTATTATCCTGTCCAGAGACGGTATTTATACAAAAAGAGAATAAATCTATTCCCGATCTAATCCACGAAGACCTTTGCGTTTCCTGTGGTCACTGTGTTGCTATCTGTCCAAAAGAAGCCATAAATCATACTGATTTCCCCCGAGACAGTGTAAATCCAATTAACCGTGATATTTTACCTTCAAAGGAACAGATTTTCGAATCAATCAAAACAAGACGTTCAATACGAGCATTTAGAGACAAACCTGTTGAAAAGGATTTGATCGAACAAATCATTGATGGGGCGCGGTATGCTCCTAGCGGCCATAATGCACAAAGTACGGAATTTGTTGTTGTTCAGGAAAAAGAAAGTCTCAAGACAATATGTGAATTAACGCATTTGTTTCTTTCAAAAACCGTAAAACAATTACGTAACCCACTGATTAAAAAATTTCTACTTATGGTAGCTAAACATGAAATTGAAGGTGCACTTCACTTATTGGATGATTTTGACAGGATTGTCAATGAATTTAATAAGGGGAAGGATACTATTTTATTCAGTGCTCCTTGTGCCCTTTTTTTTCATGCAGATAAGAGTATCAATTTTTCAGACGTGAATTCGAGCCTTGCAGTCCAGAATGCCATGCTGTTATGTCATTCAATTGGGTTGGGCTGCTTTTATGCAGGCTATGTCGTCTCAGCATGCAAACGTGACAGTAGTATTCCACGTTTATTATCCATTCCGAATACACATCAGATCTATGGCGCTTTGGCTATTGGGTATCCAAAATTTAAGTATAAGAAGTGGATTGAAAGAAGGCCAGCAAAGATACAATGGAGATAACACAAGCGCTAACAAATCACTAGCGCCTGCCTGCCGGCAGGCAGGGATGGCTTACAGCCATCGCTGACTTCAATCGTTTGGGAACAGACGGGACTGATCATGATAACAAAGGTGCCTCTCCTGACGACTGGGGAAACAATGGATATCGGAGCCATGAGCGATGAGCAAAGCCGGAGTTAAGCTGAGCAAACAGTATTCAGCCTTCTTTGCCCGGCTGAACCGCTCCGTAACGCATGTCTCTGTGGCCATCAGTGCCCGTGTGAACCTACGAGCCCTCATTGAGTCCCTGAATGTACCATCATAACTGTGGTTTTGGTCGTCGCGGCGCCGTTCCAGGCGGCTGCGGGTATTAAGGATGCATGGACTATGGTTCCCTTATGGGCGCTGATGGGAGTTGCCTTTCTGGTTTCTTCGGGGTTGCTGATAAGAAGTATCAGATCCCGTTCCTGAAAATGGTGGGCGGTGTCTCATTGCTCAAACGGCACGTGATTAGGACCTTATCGCACCCTTCGTTGACGGGATTGGGAGAGTAAAGAATGAAAGGGGGTATTCTGATGGGAGTTGACGATAGTGATTTCTGGAAAGTCAGCCGCCGGGATCTCTTGGCCCTGTCTGCAAGACTCATTGGTGCAATGTCGCTCGGGAGCATAGTGGGTACAGGATTCAGCCATGCGGCGGGAATAAAGTTTCCTGAAGGAAGGTGCGGAGGCAAGAACAAAATGGAAAAGAGAGTATTGATTACCTACGCAAGCAAGTACGGCTCCACCGGAGGAGTTGCCGATGCAATTGGGAAGGAACTGTGCAGCAAGGAAGTGGCCGCCGATGTGGTATTGATCAAGAATGCCGTTAACCTCAGTTCATATCAAGGAGTGGTCATAGGCAGCGCTATTTATATGGGCAAGTGGTTGTCCGAAGCGGTAGATTTTGTGAAGAAGAACAGGGACATCCTGCGCCAGGTGCCTGTCGCCTATTTTCTCGTGTGTATGACACTGTACAACCCAACGGAACAGAATCGGGCCGAAGTGTTAGCCTACATGGACTCCATCCTTAAGGCCGTACCGGAAATAAAGCCGGTGGGGATCGGAACATTCGCGGGAGCGCTGGACTATAGCAATCTTTCCTGGCTTAACAAAAAGATACTGAAGTCTAAGGGGATACCGGAAGGGGATTTCCGCGACTGGAACTCCATTCGTGCGTGGGCACGGGAACCCGTGTGGGCGAAGTTCGTTCGATAGGAACCTGAGAAGTGAGAGGTTTGAGAGCCGTAATTGCCCAACACGACGAAGTCCTGCACAACGGAGAGTTGATAAGTGGCAAGCGTAGGAATTGACAAGAAAGAAGGCAGTATTTGCCCAATCAGGCGGTGCCCCGGATCGGCGGGAAAAGGCACCCGCCTCCCGGTGACCCTCGCGTTGGGTGTCATTCATTGAAGGCTTGTTTATGAATTTGCATCAAGAAAAGCAGACAAACTCGAATTCGGAAGATCGCAAGGATCGGCTACTCCTCGTCTTCAGTACTTTTCAGCTACTTTTGCACCTCGGGTATTTCGTCGTGCAAAGAGATCCTCGGATGCTGATGCCCCGAGCAGTGGCGTTCTTGCATGATCTATTGCTGATCTCTGTTGTATTTCTTTGTTTTGCCGTTGCGGGTCGCGTGCTCCCAGCCCGCCTGCGTCCCGCCCTGAAGATCACGGCGATCACATGTCTGTTTGGACTAGGACTTCTCCTCGCCAGCTACCCGCGTTTCCTGCGGGAATATCTTGCTTTTCCCGTAAATATCATGGCGACGAATTTGAGCAGCGCCGGAGTATTCTTCAAGGAATATGCGGGCGTGGCGGCACTATGGCCGATTGCCCTTGCGGTAGCGGCCGGAAGCATTGCACTGGTTACCCCGCTTCGAGTCCATTTATCAGCACGGATGTGCATGGTCGGTGGCTCTATCCTTACGCTTGTCGCTGTTTTGACTTTACCCCGTCTATCACCACAGCCGTTCGTGTACAGCATTCAACAGGAGTTTGTAAGCAGGTTAGGTAGTGATGGCCGTGCAGTTCCATCCCTGAAGAGGCCCGTGACCGGATCAGATGGTCTAACTCGTTCGGTGTCGTCTTCACTGGATCTCGCCAAGTCGTTCCGTACTGACCATGTCCTCCTGATCGTCCTGGAAGGTGTGACGGCACAGGCTTTTGAGAATGATTTCATGGCCCAAAGAGACGGCTTTTATGAGCGCGTCAAGGCGCGCGCCGCTTACTTCAGTCAATACTATGCAACGAATCTCGATTCCTATCCCAGTCTCATCGCAATGCTGACGTCTGTGCAGGTGCCGTACCTCGCTTACGCGGACGAGAGTCTCTACGGGGAAGTAAACAATGCTCCCAACCTTGCGCGGACGCTACGTGCACATGGGTTTCGGACGATGTTCATCAGCACATACGCCCATCAACCGTTCGTACCGACGCGAAATGACTGGGAACGCGTTATGGATCGTAGCGACCTGGTGTCCCTTGACGGCTGGGTGTCTCTGGGTTCCAACCGTATGGAGGCCGCTACCGAAGACCGCGCTGCCCTCCCCACGATCTTCGAATTCATGTCAGCCGGCAAACGCTCCTTTGTTGTTCATGAATTGGTCTACGGCCATTCCCCAGAATGGAGGGCAGCCACGGGAAAAAGGCAACTCGCATATTATGACCTGTACCTCAGCGATGTCCTCGACCATCTGTTGGCCAAAGGGCTGGATTCGAGCACATTGCTGGTAATCGTTTCCGATCACGGTGAACGGGCGAAGGCCTCAAGTATCGAAAATTATCGTGTTCCATTGCTCGTTGTAGGCAATGGTGTGAGCCCGCTCACGGATGACGGTTTTCGATCCCATCTCGATATGCAGGCGATAGTAGCCCATTACCTGGCCGGCGCTGCCTTGCCTTCAGCCAGAGAAGAATTGTTTGTTGTCGGGTCGTCCGAGCGGTGGGTGTACGGTCAGATATCGAGGGAGGGAGAGTATGTATTCATTGACGACCGGACCGGCCGGATCCTGTCACTGCACGGAAACCGAGATCCTCTACAAGTCTATAGGCTGTTCCAAGCCATTCTTGACAAGTTCGGCAGTAGCTACGGCAAGTGAGGGAAGCACGGTTACCTGGCGTATCACTGGCGATTGCAGAAGCCATCACGCAGCCACCCAAATCACTCCAGCGCCTGCCTGCCGGCAGGTAGGGACGGCTTACAGCCCCCACTGATTTCAGTCGTTGAGTCTGTAGGAAAAGTCATTTTTCGTAAAATTGCTATCAATAAAATCTCTTTAGGCGCATGTTCATACGCTCAATTGAAGGAGAAGTAAATGACCACAGACAAACCCGATTTTTATCTGGTTATTGACAAGCGACGCACTGTAAGAAACTTCGAAGATACACCTGTTGAGCAGGAAAAACTGCATCGCATCCTCAAAGCGGGAGTGAAGGCTCCTAGCCACAACCATATGCGTGAATGGCACTTTGTCTTCCTCAAAGACCCTGCAAAGAGACAGGCGGTTTTAGAACTTAGAGATGCGTTCAGCCGTACCCCCCGACAGTAAGTTCCTCGATAAGACTCTTAGCAAGATTACTAACCCTTATCAGCGGGAAGTCTACTCCTACTCAGTTCCATTATAAGAAAGAATGCTTCTAACAGCGCCTGAAATACTCATCGTATACTTCCGTATGGAAAAACCACTCTCTGAGTGCGACACACTCTTTGAATTGAACAACTTTGCTTCGGTTTGGTTGGTTGTAGAAAACATACTACTTGCAATGGCGGCTGAAGGTCTTTATGGCGTAACTATGATTCCGTTTAGGACTGGTAGATTAAAGAAGCTTCTGGGTATACCTGATGATTATGAGATTGCCACATTCATCCAATAGGTTATCCGAAGAAAGAACCCCCTATCAGGCAAGTCAAAGTAAACCTGGAAGAAAGAATTCACATTAATGAATGGTAGTGAGAAAGGGACTTGAAAAGGGGACTTCCCCTTTTCCGCTTTTCCTTTTTTAAATACCAAGAGACTTTCTATGGATCGAAACCTCTCCTCCTTGGGTTTGAAGTCCAAGGTAACCTCTTGGCAATTCCTGTCTTCCATCGATTAAGATCTCGCTGAGTTTGAAATGCTTCTTCAGTTTTAGAATATTTTCATTCCTCTGCCCTCTCAGATTCGAGACATCTTTTGGGTGGCAACGGAAAAAGGCTTGAGACTTTTTTGAATGGGATCGGAGAAGATGTTCAGCCATATCCAAGAAGATCGCTGAATCGATGAGCTGGTGGAGAGCAGGATGGTAAGGTCCTGCAAGAAGATCCCTCTCCAATTCCTCTGTCGGCTGGAGGCCAATCCGGGCTACCGGAATTGATGATCTCTCCAGTTTGAGAAGACCTCTCTTTAGCCATTCGATCGCCTCATCCAATGGCAGGGGAGAATATTTCCCAGATCTCCAGAGGGTTTCAAGGGGAGCACCTCTGAGCACCAGTGTGGGATGGATCCTGAGAAAATCGGGTTTGAGCTCTATCACCCGGTCAAGGGTCTGAAGAAAACGATCGAAAGTATCACCCGGAAGGCCCATCATCAACTGGAGCCCTACCTCGAAGCTCCACAGCTTTAACCGTGAGGTTGTAGAAATAGTGTCCTCTGTTCGATGGCCCCTATTGGCCAGGAGGAGGATTTGATCGATCATAGATTGTGCTCCGATCTCCACTGTCTTCACCCTATATTCTTTGAGGAGGGATATAATCTCATCATCCAAGGCATCAGGTCGGGTGGAGATGCGAATGGAATCGATCAGACCAGAAGAGAGGAAAGGCTGAACCTGTTTCAAATAACAAGCCTGATCTTCTCTGCGGATTGCTGTAAAACTCCCGCCGTAAAAGGCAATCTGTTTTTCCCTGTTCTTTTGGTCGGAAGGAAGTTCGGTGAGAGAGGCTTCAATGAGGTTTCGAACCGAAGAAGGAGAAAAGAGTTTCTCACCCATTGCCTTCTGATTGCAGAAGAGACAGCGCTCCTGGCAACCCAGATTGGGAAGAAAAATGGGGATGATCAATGAAGTCATTGTAATTACTGTAAACCAATAAGCACCAAATTCCAAGTACCCATAATCAAATATTAAGCAATGACTGAATTCCAAAACAGAACCATTGTTTGGTGATTGGTAATTGAAATCATATAGAAAATTTCCCCTCCTCTTGTGGGAGGGGATTCACCCTGTTAGATAGAAAACTTTGACTAATGAGGGCTAAATAAAGAATCTTATCTAACAGGCACCCCAACCCTCTCCCCTGCCTGCGGCAGGCAGGCGTCAAGGGAGAGGGATACACATTTCATTTTCGTGGTTCGGTGCGCCAGCAAAAACTGGCAAGGTGTAGTAGGTGAAAGTCCTATACGATCAAGGTTTAGCAGACCAGATCGGCCCCAAGTCATGCGTCGGGAGGAGCAATTGTCCAGGCGAAGCGTTGACC
>JBFLXP010000118.1:0-8581 GCA_040757315.1 Nitrospirota bacterium | reverse complement strand
TCATGCGCTGCACGTCTTCGATGCAAGACATCGGGCATACTTTGTGATCAAGGATGCGGGGAAAGAAGAATTGATTTCGCCCATCGGCATTGCTGTGGATGAAGAAGGGGCTGTCTACGTTTCCGACTCGATGCTTAAGAAGGTCTTCGTCTTTGACACGAAAGGGAAATATGTTCGGCAGATAGGCTCTGCCGACACATTTGCAAGGCCTGCGGGCGTTACGCTCGGCGGAGATAAGGTCTACGTCGTCGATACCCACGGCCACCATGTGTCGGTATTCAATAAATCGGACGGGAAATTTCTCTTCCGGTTCGGTAAGAACGGGACAGCCGCCGGCGAATTCAACTATCCCACGAATATCTTTGCGGGGAAAGACGACCTCCTCTACATTACTGATTCACTGAATTTCAGAGTACAGATATTCGACAAAAACGGGCAGTGGGTCGGCTCTTTCGGCAAGCAGGGCAACGGTTCCGGTGATTTTTCAAAACCCAAGGGCATTGCTGTGGATTCGGAAGGCCACATCTATGTCGCCGACGCGGATTTTGATGTCGTGCAGATATTCGACAGAGAAGGAAGACTGCTCCTTGCATTCGGAAACGCCGGGCGCGCGGCAGGACAGATGGTGCTTCCCGCCGGCGTTTTCATCGACGACGAAGACAGAATATACGTAGCTGACTCTTACAACAACAGGATTCAACTATTTCAGTACTTGCCGCAAAAGAAGGAGAGCAAATGATGCATTCAAAGCAGGTCATAAATTTTTGTCTGGTCATATACACCGGTTTGTTGCTCTGCCTCCCATTTTTGGCCGACGCGGGGATCAGAGATACGAAGCACAATCTTTCGGCTGCCTCTTGCCAATATGGCGGCAAGTATTCGGTAACAGCCGCGACGGAGTGCGAGATATGTGTCTTCTGCCATACCCCGCACAACGCGAGCCCCGCACACCCGCTCTGGAATCATGAACTATCGGCAGTCACCAATTATGTTCCTTATTTCAGTAACACCCTGCAGTCCTATGACTCTCCTGCAGGAGCGCCTCCGGTCGACGGCGTATCAAAACTCTGCCTGAGCTGCCATGACGGTACGGTGGCGATCGGCTCGGTGGGAAGCCGGTATGTTGAAATTCTCATGAGCAGCTCGCCTTGTCTTGATGCGTCCGGCAGACTCATAGAGAACCCCCCCTTATGCACAGGTTATGTGGGAACCGATCTTTCAGGAGGACATCCGATATCGATCATATTTGACGATGTTCTGGCAGCGAAAAGGAACAGTCATGAGCCTCCGCTCACGAGACTTGTCTTTCCGTCAATGATCAATGACCCGGATGTAAAGTTGTATCCGACTCAGGGTGGGAAGGGCGTGCAGTGCGCTTCGTGTCACGACCCCCACGGGACAAAGAATGCGGACCTCAAGTTCTGGCGCAAGGATACACACGATGGAGTGTGCCTCGTATGCCACGAAGAAATTCCAGCGGGTGATATCGAATGGTAACCGTTCAGAAGAAGAAAAACGCGTTATTCCTTGTCACTCTGGTTGTGCTGGCAATTTTTTTCAGTCCCGCTCTCCTCCTTTCAGAGGGACAGAAGATAAGATCGCACGCGGACAAAAACAAACTGCCGAAAGGTTGCGCGAGCTGCCACAAAGGCCACGGCAAATATAATACGCCGATGCTCGCCGAGACGAAGGAAACCTTCTGTTTCCGGTGCCACGGGAGCACTCTGGATGTGGAGAAAACGAGACAACAAGGAGACCTCGCCCGGGACACAAAAGCTTCGGATATCATGCGCGAATTCGAAAAACCTTATCGCCATCCTGTAGAGAAAATGGGCATTCATCGGTATGGAGAAATTCTCCCGGAGACAGACCCGTCTCTGCCGCGACATTCTGAATGCGTTGATTGCCATCACCACCATTTGGTCCTGAACGACAACAAAATGGCGGGCATGAAGGGAACAAATGCGCAGGGAATGCTGATGACCCGCGCAAGCTCGGAATATGAAATCTGCTTCAACTGTCACTCCTTCAGTGCAAATCTGCCCGCGGGTCAATCAAACAAGGCTGAGCTTTTCGACGTGTCAAATCCGTCCTACCATCCTGTGATAGCGCCGGGAAAGAACGGCGAGATAACCAGCCTCATGCCGCCCTACACACTCAGTAGCACCATTAAGTGTACGGATTGTCACAACAATGACGAGCCGCAAGGCCCGAACGGCCCCCACGGTTCCATCTATAAATATATTCTCACAAGGAATTTCACGTCTTCGGACGGCGCCGAAAGCTCGCTCCAGTACGAGCTGTGTTACAGTTGTCACAGAAGAAGCAGTGTGCTGGGAGACGAGAGTTTCCCATATCATAATCTTCACGTTGCTATCGTCGGGACATCGTGCAGAACCTGTCACAATCCTCACGGGAGCAGGCAGTATACTCACCTCGTGGATCTCGATAATCTCACCATTAGGCCATCGACAACCAGCGGAAGACTGGAATTTATCGATTTAGGGCTGAAGACCGGGCAATGTTACCTTTCATGTCACGACAAAGACCATGGTCCCGCGATATATCCGGCTCAACCTTCTGAGCCTCTCCCGGCTTCGGGAACGGGATCATCAACCTATCGCCGCTACCGCAGGTGATTTAGAAAGTCATTATATCGCGTCATAAATGCCCCAGTTGACATTCTCCGGCTTGACCGGAGTATCACCCTTCGACAGGCTCAGGATGACAATTGTCATGGTGAGCTTGTCGAACCATGGATTCCCCGATCAAGTCGGAGAATGACGGTTGTGTTTCCTTACTTATGGCCGTTTTAATAAAACGCTTGGAATTTTTTGGGCCTCGCGGCGATTACGACAATAATGCCTTCATTTCCCGGACGGCTTTTTCCATTCCCACGAGCACGGCCCGTGAAACAATGCTATGTCCTATGTAGAATCCCCTGACGCCCTGAATACCGGCGATTTTTGTCACATTGAAATAGGTTAGCCCATGGCCGGCGTTTACAAGAAGGCCGAGGGCCGAAGCGGTCTTTACAGACTCTAACACTCTGGACAGTTCTCTGTCTTTTTTATTCCCCCGCGCGTCTGCGTACATCCCGGTGTGGATTTCGACCATGTCGGAGCCTATCTGCTTCGATGTTTCTATCACATCCGCTTCCGGACTGATAAAAAGACTGACAGGAATTCCTGCCCCCTGTATTCTTCTTATCGCATCCCGGACATTCCTTCTCTGCGCAATCACATCGAGCCCGCCCTCGGTAGTCAGCTCCTGCCGCTTTTCCGGAACGAGGGTGACGAGATCGGGCTTTGTTTTGAGCGCGATACCGATCATTTCTCTGGTCGCAGCCATCTCAAGATTCAGTTCCACGGGAACAAACTCCCGCAGAAGTCTCAGATCCCTGTCTTGAATATGCCTTCTATCTTCGCGGAGATGCACGGTGATTCCGTCGGCCCCGCCGAGGATAGCAAGTGTAGCAGCCATAACGGGGTCAGGCTCGATTCCCTTTCGCGCCTGGCGGATCGTTGCAACATGATCAACATTAACGCCGAGAAGCATTTAAAAACCTCGCATAAAGGGTTCGAGGGGCCAAGGATTCGAGGGTTCCAGTGAAAGTCTTTTTGAGGCTTTTCACCTGGCCCCTTGACCCCTGGAATCCTTGAACCCTGCCTTTAGCATATCCTCGGCAGTTGGTCTCCCGAGAGCATCTCGATTATTCTCGTGCCGCCGATAGAAGTCTTTAAAAGAACCATTCCCGCCGGCGATTTCTGAACTTCGCCGATGATCCGGGCTTCTTTACCGAGCGGATGCTTCCTCATAGTCTTAACGAGTGGTTCGGCGACGTCAGCGCTCACTATTGCGGAAAGTATTCCTTCATTTGCAACATAGAGGGGATCGAGACCGAGAAGTTCGCAGGCCCCTTTGACGCCGGGAGGAACCGGAATCAGAGTTTCTTCGATTACAATGCAATATCCCGAATCCGATGCAATCTCTTTGAGAGTCGTCGCCAGTCCTCCGCGAGTAGGGTCGCGCATCGCGTGAATCTTCCTGGTCTTACGGAGCATTTCCTTCACAAGGCCGTTCAATGGCGCGGTATCGCTGATCACCGGCGGATTAAAGCTGAGGCCGTTTCTTTCGGCCATTATGGCGACGCCGTGGTTGCCGATGGAACCGCTCAAAATCACCCTATCGCCTGGCTTCACCTTTGAAGGTGAGATATCAATTCCTTCGTCTACAATGCCCACGCCTGAAGTATTGATGAAAATCCCGTCGGCTTTGCCCTTGTTCACAACCTTTGTATCGCCGGCGACTATCTTGACGTCCGCCTTCTCTGCTGCTTCCGACATGGCGGTGAGTATTTTTTTCAGATCCGACAGGGCGAACCCCTCTTCGAGAATGAGACCGGCAGTTATATAAAGAGGCCTGGCTCCGACCATCGAAAGATCATTGACCGTTCCGTAAATAGCCAGTTCGCCGATATTGCCGCCCGGGAAAAAGACCGGCGACACAACATATGAGTCCGTCGTCAACGCAACTTTTCCTTTATTCAAACCTTTCAGAACAGCAGAGTCATTCAGGGACTTCATTTCAAAACGAGGGACGAAATGCTCTCTGATAAGCTGATACATCAATCTTCCGCCGCTGCCGTGACCGAGAAGTATACGATCTTCCATAGTTTTTCCTCCCTTTCAGCCTCCTTATTTTAGCATAATCCCTTTAGAAACAGGGTCCGAGGGTTCGAGGATTCCAGGGGCCGAGTGAGTCTCTTCTTCGCTCGAACCCTCGAATCCTTGAACCCTGTCTTTATGGCGGCAGCCAGATATCCGAGAGGAACAAAGGCAGTTCGGCCGCACAGAGCGGTCCCACCCTTACGCGCCAGCCGGTCGCCTTCTCAATTTCATCTTTCAAGGGAGCCGCAAGGCCGGGGATAATTATCTCTTTTCTGACTGATTTTTGTTCTAAGTCTGTTTGTACAATCTGCGCTCTTATCCTTTCGCAAGTGAGCGTTTCGTGAACCATTGACATGTCCACCGTATCGCCATCCGTATCTACACACAAAACGAAGAATGGACATACGGTTGTCCCCAGGACCGTCATAAGAACCTGCTGGGTGAATTCATTGTTGCCGGTCAACAGAATGAGCGACTCCTTGTTCGGCTCGTTTAATTCCATCAGTCCAACAAAGCTGCGCCTTGGATGCACAAGAAGAGGCACGTCAGGCCACAATTCGGACATTTTCCGGACAACTTCGAAGGCATATATTTCCTCCCTGCTGAGACAAACACAGACTTCAGGTTTTATCAAACCGGCCCTCATTCTCCTCAGGAAGTCTTTACAGGACGCCAAGCCGCACCGGGCGCAATAAGTGTGAGGAAAATATCTTTCAAAGTCCATTCTTTTCAGATACAAATCCGCTGTTGCCATCTCCTAACCTCTCCAGAACCTTGATACATCAAGACACTATTTTCAAAAGTCGACTTGCCAAGTGCCTTTCAATTATTTTTGCCGGCGGCATTAGGATTCCGCTCTGCTCCCTGTTCATATCCGAGCCGTCGCAAGACAATGCCGTGATCTCGAAGAAGATCGTACCCGGGGACGGAAGACATTTTGATCGCAATTGTATAATCGGCCAGCGCTGCCTGCAGGAATCCGAGCTTCGCGTATATGCGTCCCCGCCTGTGATAGAGAGCCGCATTGTCCGGCTGCAACGCAATGGCATGCGTATAATCGCGTGCCGCCTCGGCATCATGTCCGATAGAAGCGTAGAGAGATCCCCGTGCAGCATAAGGAACCGGCGTCAACGGACTGATATGAATTGCATGGGAATAGTCGCGCAACGCCTCTGCAATCATTCCGCTGTTGGCATATGATAGCCCTCTGCTGTAATAGGCTTCAACGTGAACAGGGGCAAGCCTAATAGCCATTGTAAAGTCCTTTATTGCATTGTCATAGTCTCTTCTCTTTGCGTAAGTCAGCCCTCTGTTAAAATATGCTTCAACACTCCACGGATCATGGAATATTGCTTTTGTGTAATCATCGACCGCATTGTCGAGGTAGCCCCGTTCAAGAAAAGCAAGCCCTCTCCCTTCGTAAGGCAGATTCAGAAAAAGATATTGCTTATCGGGCCGCTTCTCTATGATACTGATAGTATGACTCCAAAGAGTTATTCCATCCTTCCAAATTCCTATCTGCCTGACTGCAGAAAAGCACATGAGGAATAGGACACCGGACAACAGGCAGGCCAGAAGCGCTTTCACGGCGCCGGAATGTTTCACATCCGAGTGCCCGTATAAGACACCTGCACCGACCCCTGCGAGAGAAAAAAGACTGATGCTGGGGACATATGTATAACGGTCCGCCATCTCCTGCAGTCCAACCTGTACGATTCCAAGGACGGGAAGCAACATCACGCCGTAAGAAAGCCACGCCGCAAGCCATAGCCGGTTCTTCTTCGCCAACACCACGCTTACGACAGTAATGCCGACAACCCCGACGAGAGCCAACAGATACTGAGAAGAGAACAGACGTACATCCGCCGGATAGGGATAAAAAGGCATGAGGTCAAACGGCCAGATCATCTTCAGCATATAAACCATGAGAGATTTTAACGCCGTCAATATCCGCACCGGCAGCGCCGGCATCACGGCAACCGGCATAGAACTTTTTTGAGCAATTAGAGTAACGATTGAAGAAGCCATGCTGAAGGCGAAAAATGGCAATTTTTCCAAAAGTACAAATCGGAGATCGCGGGTCGTTGCGAGCCTTCTCAGCGGGTACCAGTCAATGATGATTAAGAGAAGGGGCAGGGTTACAGCCATCGGTTTGCTCAGCAGTGAAAGAATAAATAGCACAAGAGCCAACAGATAGTGTTTTTGCTTTCTTTCTTCAATGCTTGCATATCTTAAGTACGCAAGCATGCTCAGCAAAAAAAAGAATGTGCTTAATACGTCTTTTCTTTCAGAAACCCAGGCGACCGATTCCACATGAAGCGGATGAACACCGAATAACAACCCGGCCGTTATGCCTGCAATGATCACACTGAACTCCGACCTAAAACTGTCGGGATTCTGCTTCTTCCTAACGATTTGTATAAGTGCGACGACCAGACAAAAAACAAGAACGGTGTTGAGCAGATGAAAGACGATATTCGTCAGATGATAGCCCACCGGATTCAGTCCCCACAGTGCGTAGTCGATCGAATAGGAAACCCATGTAAGGGGATGCCAATTGGCGAAAGTAAAGGTGGAAAAAGCCCAGAGCAGAGAATCAAAATTCAGTAATCTTATATGCTCGTTATTGTAAGTGTAAGCGTCATCATCCCAAGTGACAAAACCATTGTTCGTTGCCGGGAGGTAAACTGAAAATGTAATGACCGCCACTACCAAGGTTCCAAGTAATAGCTTGTATTTAGACATCGCCGACTTCGCCATCAAACTTCAATTCCTCCAGTTTTTTCCCCGCGTTGTCAAAAATCAAATATCTTTTCACACCAGTTCGCTGCAATATATATTTGGCGATGGTCGTCAGCACCTGAAAGCCGTATTTCACACTTTTTACAAAGTTCACTGAAGATGCATCGGGAAAATATTTTGTCGGGCAGCTTAATTCGCCTATTTTGAATCCAAAATATAGAGCCTGGACGAGTATTTCATTGTCGAATACAAAATCCTCGGAATTTTCACATAACGGCAGAGTCTCCAGAACCCTTCGACTGAATGCCCTGTAACCGGTATGATATTCCGACAATTTTGTGCCCAGAATGAGATTCTCAACGAGTGTAAGAAATCGGTTTGAGATGTATTTATAAAGCGGCATCCCGCCTTTTAAAGCTTCACCTCCCAGGATTCTGGAACCCAGCACCACGTCGTAATGGCCTGATGCAATCATCGATGCCATAGCAGTCACCAGCCTGGGGGAATACTGATAATCGGGATGTACCATCACAATTATGTCAGCACCCATATTCAAAGCAGTATGATAACATGTCTTTTGATTTGCTCCGTATCCCCTGTTCTGCCGATGGACTATCGTCTGTATACCCAGCTTTTTAGCTATCCCGACCGTGCGGTCGGTCGATGCATCGTCTACGAGAATGATATCGTCAACATATTCATGAGGCAGTTCATCGTACGTCAGGTGGAGAGTCTTCTCGGAATTGTACGCCGGCATAACAACAATAAGCTTCTTACCCACTATCATATGTGATCCCGCTCGATCATTCCTCTTTAACGGCATATACTTCGACAGTGCCGCCATGACGCATTACGAAAGATTCAATCAATGAAAGGACGACGGACAGAGGAAGATAAACTGGTGTCAGGACACCGGTAAGGAACACGTCTCTTTTCCGATGATTTGCCGGAAGATTGTTCCTTAGCGCAGAAGTTTTAAGCATATCAAAAAGGAAATCTGTTTTGATTCCCGACAAATTCAGCAGCGTCTGCAGCCAGCCATAGATATTGTACTCAAGATCGAACCTCCGCACCTTGACAACCTCTAATGCGTTCTTTTCCAGGAGGTTTCTCACCCCATACTCAGAAAAATGATATAAATGATGGGGGATGTCGAGATGGAACCAGAC
>JBFLXP010000117.1:0-8603 GCA_040757315.1 Nitrospirota bacterium | reverse complement strand
GCTCCATGGTCCCTTTTCGCCCAGTAGGGACCGCCGGGGTGGACAAGCAATACCTCAAGTCTGCCTGCCCGATGCCGGAACATGAGCAATCCGGAGCTCTGTTTATGCCTCATACTCTGCTTCATATTACGAAATGGATGATGACATTATATTCTCCAGTTGCATCATAATCGTAGGGAGTACCTTCAAAATGCTTGACGGACAGGCCCTTACGCCTGATTTATGATGTTAATGCTCAAATTCACTGAAAGTTGACTCCCGGCTTTTGTCTTCTCCGTCATGCCCGAGGTTCTCAGTCGGGCATCCAGTCCTTTCTATAAATGGATTCCCGCCTAAGGACTGCGGGAATGACGGCCTAAAAATACATCCTGTTTTTCAATGATAGACTCTAGTCAGATAAAGGTGTAAATAAGGTAAAGGTAGCTTATCTGGCTACAGGAATTGGACCACACACCTCGTTTTAACCACTCGTAGCAACCAAAAGTATAGTATATTTTAAACATGAAAGACTGGAATGTAGTCGTCAGTGTCAACCCGAAGGGGTTCCGAAGCGCGATAAAAACACTAAGTGAATTCGGGCAGGTCGAGAAGACTGAGTTCTTCAACATCCTCGTTATGAAGGTCTCCGACACCGCGGCGCTTCTCGAAGTCGTGAAGACCATGCTTGAAACTGAACCGGCTTCTCTATCCTTTCTTTCGCGTCTGATTCCCGTAACGCTGTCATTTACCTTTCAGAGCGCCGACGAGTTTGAACCGAAAGTTAAAGAGGTCGTCTTGACCTGGGCTCACCAGTTGAACGGGAAAGGTTTCCACGTCAGGATGCACCGTAGGGGATTCAAGGGAAGAATCTCAAGCCTCGAGGAAGAAAAAATGCTGGATGAGTTTCTCCTCGAACAGACGAACTTATCCGGCAACCCGGGCAAAATAACTTTCGACGATCCCGATGTCATAATCGTTGTTGAGACCATCGCACACAAGGCCGGACTATCGCTCTGGACGCGGGAAGCTCTGAAGCGGTACCCTTTCGTCAAGTTGGATAATTGAGCCGCCTGGAGAAACCCCCGAATCAATGTCCACGGTGATGGACATGCTCTTTTCTTACGAGCTTCACAGAACTTGCCTGAGGACCCTTCTCGCCTTCCTCTTCGCTGTATCTTACCTCCGCTCCTATCTGAAGATTCTCGAACCCGTCGAGCACACTGTTCCTGTGGAAATAAATCTCCCTTCCCCCGGTTGATTGAATGAAACCGTATCCCTTTTCAGGAAACAGCTTCGCAACGATGCCATGCGGCAAAAGGTCATGCTCCTTCACGTCGCCGTATTGAACAAGCGCGTATTCCTCAAGCTGGCGTTCCACCTCCTTAAAAGCCTCATGAACCGCCAAAAAGATGTCTTCGTGGCTGTGACGAAGAGCACGTTCCCGGCTTACCACAATCTCTTTCTGCGGCACGTGGACCACAATAGTGGCGCCGAACACGTTACCTTCCTTGTGATGCTTATGCGGTCTTTCGACGGCAACGCGGCAGCCCGTGATGCGGGGATAGCGTTTATCAAGCTTCTCGGCCAATTTAGTAACTTCAGATCTGATCACATCTTCATAGGGTGACACATCGCGCAGAACTATCTTCAGCGGTATCTGCATAACAAGCCCTCCTTACGTTGCTTTCGACACATCTTATACATGTAAGCATATCAAGAAATGGCGGGGATAAAAAGGGGCGGGAGAGAGAAACCGCCGGTCATTACAACTTGAATAACGGTGTCTTTTGTGATAAATGTCTATTAAGAACTGTGGGTGCACCGGTCTTTCGACAGCCTTGAGCAGGCATACCACCTGCTCGATTCTGCGATGAGATCACTTGGTGTTCAGGTGGATTCGCAGACAGATTCTCATCCCTTAAATTAGGGCATATTTATGTTGTTGATTAATAAAGATCTCAAAAAATTTTGAAGTTTTTTTCTGTCATTGCCCGACTTGATCGGGCAATCCGGAGGAAAGCACTGGATTATCCGGTCATCCGTCTTACGTATTGACGGACGGATAATGACAGTCGTTAGAACAAAGTTCGCCACAAATAATCCGGATTAGTGGGGAGAAACAACGTGCGTATCGCTATATTGTGCTGGGAATCGTTGCACTCGATTGCGGTCGGAGGGGTGGGCGTACACGCTACCGAGCTTGCGGCCGCTCTCGAAAGAAAAGGCCATGAAGTACACGTCTTTACGAGGATGGCGGCCGGCCAGAACCATTACGAAGTAATAGACGGAGTCCGCTACCATCGATGCCCTTTCCGCCTGCATCCCGACTTCGTAGAAGAGATCAACGACATGTGCCGTTCATTCGTGCACCATGTGTTCAGTACGGAGGATTACATGGGCAATCACTTTGACATTGTTCATGCACACGACTGGCTGACCGCAAATGCAATGATCTGGATCAAGCAGGGGAGAGGACGCAAAGGAGTATTCACTATTCACTCGACCGAATACGGAAGGTGCGGCAACAATTTCTGCGGGGGACGGTCAGCAGTGATCCGCGACATAGAAAGAGGCGGCGCCTATTGGGCAGATCGGGTGATGGCGGTATCCAACGGACTCAAGAATGAAATCATGTGGATGTACGAAGTCCCCTGGTGGAAGGTGTCCGCTGTATACAACGGAGTCAATCTGCATCAGTTCGACGGATGGATCGATCCCTTCGAAATCAAGAAACAGTATTCCATCGGCCCCATGGACCCCACTGTGCTCTTCTGCGGAAGAATGGTTTACCAAAAAGGTCCGGATCTGCTGGTACAGGCAATTCCCTACATACTCAGATATTACCCCGACGCCAAGTTCATCTTCGCCGGAGACGGCGAAATGAGGCCCCACGTGGAATGGATCGCACAGCGTACCGGTGTCCGTCACGCCGTGCGCTTCGTTGGGTACAAGACCGGCTGGGAGCTTGCAAACCTATACAAGGCCTGTGACGTGGTATGTGTGCCGAGCCGCAACGAGCCCTTCGGCATCGTTGTGCTCGAGGCCTGGAGCGCGGGCAAGCCCGTTGTTGCATCAAAGAACGGCGGTCCTGACGAATACGTCTGGCACGAGGTGAACGGTCTTAAGATATATGCTTATCCCGAATCGATAGCGTGGGGAATCGGGACCATCTTCACTAATTTCGAATGGGGGAGATGGATGGGGAACAATGGAAGGATTGCTGTAGAAACGTCGTTCACGTGGGATGCGGTCGCCGACCAGGTGCTGAATGTGTACTACCAGTAGAACCACAAAAAAAATTTGTTCTATTATTCGTTGTCATCCCGAACCGGAACTGAAATAACCCCTCCAACCTCCCCTTAAACTAAGGGGAAGTTAAGAAAAGCAACCGAAGCAGCGTCTTTTTTAGCCCCTCTTAGGGTTAAGAGGGGGTTGGGGAGTTATTTTACTGTCATCCCGATCCGTCATACGTTAGACGGATGTTTCGGGATCTCGCCATTCACTCCGGCAAAAGACAGCCATCAGACCCTGAAACAAGTTCAGAGTGACAAGAAGCGTAGAAATGCGTCTGGACGCCCTTCAGTCCGACGGTGTCGGCTCCCGGCTGGTGATGAGCAGGATACCTTGCCCCGGCCTCAGATCATAGGAAAACGGTGCAGGAATATAGTCGAGGCGGTATTCGGGTGAGATGTCGACAACAGGCACTCTGGACTGGAAAAAGGACTGGAGATTTTCGGCATGAAAGTACTGTTTGTTATGGATGTCCTTGTTCAGAATAAGCAATGACTCCTCGCCCGTGACGAGAGAATCTTTTCCCATCAGAAGGATATTGGGGTTCTCGCTGAAGAATATCTCCGTCGGGGTCTCCTCCTGGAAAATTCCGTGATCGGCTTTCAGGGCATTGACCTCTTTGATGAAGGACGTCAGGTCGATGCTGGTCTCTTCCCAATCCTCCGGTCTGGTTCTCACTACATGGAGTTTTCTGCGAAAACCGAATTCGAATCCCATCGGCATCATAATCGCCGCCGAGAAGTACGCGGCAAAGAGATACCGTTCTTTCAATCCCTCGACTTTTCCCTGCAACTCTTCACAAAGCCGAACGGTATCATGACTTTCAGGGAAGCTTATAGAGGGAGCAATATCACGTGTGAGAGAATACTGTTTCATGAGCCAGGGCGCCCGGAAATCCCACCATTTTGAACTGTTGAATATGTAATCAAATCCGGCACTGGCAGTACTTCTCGTCTGATCCGGAGTGCACCCGAGAGTTTCGGCAAAGAAGATCGTGCCAGGCTCGACTTTTCGGGTCTCTGCTATCAGTCTGGCCCACAAGTCCCTTGGGACCTGGTATGCGGCGTCGCACCGCAGCCCTCTAAAACCAAGCGCAAGAAGATGCTTTACGACAGAAAAAAAATATTGGTAGAGACCCTCTTTGTCCTTCGAATTCTTGTGGTCGAATTTCGCGAGATCTTTCCAGACTACTTTTTTGCCATCGTCAAAAGCGAAAGGATGGGCGACCCTGCCCTTTGACTCCCATTCAAACCATTGCGGTTTAGTCCGAAGAAGTTCTGAGTCCACCGAGCAATGGTTTATGACGAGGTCTGTCATGACACTCAACCCGCCCTTCTCTGCGGTTGATATCGCGTCGGCCAATTGCCGGTCAGAGCTTTTGCCGCTCTTTGCATCAACGAGCAAAGGGTTAATATCGAAATAATCGGCTATCGAATAGAGACTTCCCGAACTCCCAATCTTTTGTATCGGATTGACGAACAGCCAGTTGAAACCCATCCCGGCTGCCCTTGCGATATGTTTCTCCCACGCCTGGAATTTTCCGGCCAGCAGGGGAAACAGGTTATAGATTATCATCTTTCTGTGCTTATTCACTTCAAATTCGGAAATATGCCTTTCTTTTCCTCTGTGACCTTGGAGAGCATTTCATCAAAATAGGGACGGTCGCGGAGACTCATAAACTCTTCGGGAAAGGTCACGACCTTGAGGACTGCCCTTTGCTCAGAGGTATCCGAATTTTTCAGCGTAAAGGCAAACCGGCTGCCGTCTGCGAGACGGGTATTGCTCATGAACGGTCATAGTACGAAACCTCAAATTCTATGGGTTTAAAATCAAAGCCGTCCTGCTGAGCATCTCCCTGAGCGGAACTTACGCGCAGGGACACTGCCGAAATGCCGACATCAAGCAGCTCCACATTAAAGTCGTAGCGCCGTTGTTAGAACAAAGAACAGAAACAGAACTGCCGAGCTGAGTGTCTTCATAAGGTTTCCCTTCCTTTACCTTCCAGTTGCATAAAGAATTATAGATGCAAAAGGGAGGGCGGCAGGAAAAGCCTTTCGCAGCGATACCGCCTGGCATCGGAAGCCACATCGAAAATGCGAAATCCGGATGACATTTTCAGCGAAGTTCCGTTTTCTGGACACCATGCCCTAATCAAATCTCATCGCCTTGAAAGGCTTTGAGGGATGTCTTCCCTTTTGCGACGATGGGTTTATTTCGGCGGACCGCAGTCATCTCAGGCGGCGAATAAGCCAGAGCAATATGAGCGCTCCGACCGTCGCGGTCACGAGCGATCCGATGACGCCGAAGGATGTGACGCCCAGAAGCCGAAAAATGAAGCCTCCGACTATCGCCCCGATTATCCCGACGACAAGATCTCCTATCAGACCGAAGCCCCGACCCCGCGTCAACTTGCCGGCGAGCCACCCTGCCGCGATGCCGATGATCAGAAACCATATCCAGTGCATATCGATCCTCTTATAAAATCCGCAATAAAATACCGCAAGCTGTCATTCCCGCTTGTCGGGAATCTTTCTTTCATCCTTGCGAAGAAGGATGCCGGACAAGCCGGCATGACAAAGTGAGGACATGCGTTTCTTCATTGATGCGTTAAATACCCCCGAACGAAGCCGATTATTTCCCTTGAATCTTCAGATCGCTCTTGACCGATTTTACTCCGTTCACTCCCCTATCCAGCCCAGATTGCCCGTAATCGGAGAGGCGGAGCCATGCCGACTCCGCCTCATCGTCGCGAGAAGGAATTAAAACATCAGGCCTACGTGTCCGCCGACTCTCCAGTTATTGGCGTTTGTATCAGTCTCGATGTCTCCGTCCCCTATTTCGATATCCTCAGTGAAATGGTACTTGCCGTCGATCCCGATAAAAAATGAGCCGATCTTGTACGTCACCTCCGCGAAGACCTGTCCGCCAAAGACCCAGTCATCCTCGTCGGCATTTATGTCGCCTATGTCAGCGTCAATCTCGAAATAGCTGTATGATGCTCCGGCCCCAACCCCGACAACCAGATTCGGAACGATTTCTCCCGCAAATTTAAGGTTCAGTTCGATTGGGACCAGCGTTGTGTCTGTCTCGATGTCGACTCTTTCACCACCGATATTTGCGTCGTCATCGCCTTCCGTGCCGGCCCAGCCGCCTTCCAGGCCAAGATAGAGATTCGGCATGAGCGCATGATAAATTTCAAGACCCACGTAGACGCCGTCCTCCAGATCCACATCTGCAAAAGCATCGTCCGTAAACTTGATGTAGTCCACCTTAAGGGCTATGTTGCTCGATCCGAGAGCATATTTTTCCTGGGCATAGACAGACGTTGACGCCAAAACAAACACGACCATAAGAGTCAAAAGAAATACCTTCTTCATGCTTTTCCTCCGTTATTCATTTATTAGCCGGACGCCGTCCGGCTTTATATCAGCAATGTCCTCCTTCACCCCCTTTCATATGATCAAGCCGGCATTGCTCCGGTACGTCACTCATGGTCCCCTCAGCCCGGCGTAAGAAGGAGGGTTAGCAAGTTTTTTCTCCTTGTCTCGCCGCCAGGCGAGGGGACATTTCTATTTCCATATACCACATTTTTTGGCTATCGTCCACATACCGGACTTGACTTAACGACGGTGGCGCCCGCCCCTGAACCGATAATAATGACCATGCCTATAGGGATAGCCGTAGTCGTAGTAGAAGTAGCGGTAGCGTGGGTAGTCGTAATAGTAATAATGACGATTACCGTAGTAACCGTCGGGCTCGATAGTGGCTACGCAGCCGCAAGTTGCGATAATCGTGCCGATGACGAAAACTATGCTGAGTACTATTTTCATTTCTTTCCTCCGCTGTCTATCTTGAGCCCTCTTTAATCTTCTTCCCCTTTTCCGTCATCATCTTGCCTTCCTTTTTCATCAGTTCCCCCTTCTGTATCATCATTTCGCCTTCTTTCATCATCATGTCCTTGTCCATCATTATTGTCTCGATCTCGGACAGCGTTTCCCCTTCTTTCATCGCCTTACCCTTATCCATCATCATTTCGCCCCGCTTCATCATCAGCTTTCCCCTGTCCATCATCATTCCGCCTTCCTTCATCATCATGTCGTGATCCATAAGCGCCCCTTCAGTCATCATCTTCCCTTTTTCCGGCGACAGGGCGTCTTCCTTCATGTTCATGCCTCTCTCGGTCAGGAGCTGTCCCCTGCTCATCAGCAGTTCTCCTTTTTCTATCAACGCGTCCCCTTCTTTCATCTGAAGGTCCTTACCGATCGCCTTTCCTTCTTTCATCGCCATTCCTTTGGCTTTCAGCACTTCTCCTTCCCTCATCTGGACCTTGCCCTCTTCCGTCCTCATGCGGCCTTCCTCAATCATCATCTCGCCTTTCTCGATCATATCATCCGCTTCCTGTGCCATCTTTTCTTTTTCCGGCATGCCTTGAGCATCGATAAATTTGACCACCGGGAACAGCAGCAACGCCGTTAAGATGAGCACCGACAATGACTTTCCGACTTTCTTCATTTCAGAACCTCCTTTTGAATTTGTTTGAGATTTATTGATGCGTCGCGCATCAAGCATAAAGAACAGCAAAACACATACCCGGATATATGTACTGATTTTTATGGGATTCTTCGAAAGCGGTCCGAACAGCATACGGGAAAAATGTCCATATCGCGGGGAAAAATGCCCCAATCCTGAGCGAAGGACTGTTGTTCCGTTTTACTAATCGCAACAAAATCCACGAGTTTTTCATCTGGCATTCATTTTGCTGCAAACAATATCAATGAATAAAGGAACAGCAATAAAGATAGCGGCGGTGTTCGTGATAATTGCAGTGCTTGCCGGAGGCGCGTGGTACTATTTCAGGCAAGTCCATTATACCCGGATCGAAAAGATCCTTTCCAAGCCCGGTGAATTCGCGGGGAAAACCGTCACAATTGAAGGAGAAGTGAAAGACCGCACGTCTTTTTTCGTCGTCGTCAAATTTTTCAAGGTCAGAGACAAGACCGGGGAGATTATTGCGGTGACCAAGAAATCTTTGCCCGAAATAGGGTCGGAAGTGCGGCTGAAAGGTAAGGTGGATCCGGCATTCACGGTCGGCGACCAGAAGTTGCTGGTCTTCATGGAGGAGTCAATTGAGGAATCCGATAAAAAGGTGAAGGAGAAGAAATGAAGAAACCGAAAGTCGGACCTTTGTACATGTGTATTCTTTCTTAATATTACTCCGGCAAGTAAATACCAAAACGACGTCATTCCCCGGCTTGATCCCCCGATCAAGTCGGAGGACGGAATCCATAAGGGACTGGATGCTCCGATCAAGTCGGAGCATGACATCTTTCATC
>JBFLXP010000116.1:0-8646 GCA_040757315.1 Nitrospirota bacterium | reverse complement strand
TCACGAACCGGTTGGAAGATATTTATCACAGAATCTGGGAGGACTGGGTCCGGGGACGGGGGCAATGAGGAATGCCCAAATAGCAATTTCATGCAACGTTTAGGTTTGGATGCCTTGAAAGCAAACGGTCTCGCTGCTTACCGGCGTAAAGACTTCGCCGCAGCACTGCATTGCCTGAAGCAGGCCCTCGCTGTCGATCCGCACGACGCGCGCATTCATTATCTGCTTGGAAATATACTGAGGGAAAAAGGAGATTCCGACCAAGCCCTGATACATTATCAGGAAGCCCTGCGGATCCATCCGCACTTTGCCGAGGCATATAATAATCTCGGCCTCATTTTGCAGGGAAAAGGCCTGCTTGACGAAGCGATAACCTGCTACGAGAAAGCCCTGAAGGCGAATCCGGCTCTCACCGGTATTTACTACAATCTTGGTACAGTCTTCCACGACAAGAAAGACCTTGAAAAAGCCGCACAGTATTATCAAAAAGCAATCGAGCATGATCCTCGTGACGCGGATGCGCATTACAATCTTGCAAATGTTTTAAGAGAGCTTAAAAGCATCGACGATGCCTTACTGCATTATAGGGGAGCGCTCGCTCTGAATCCCGAACTCGCCGATGCCTATAACAATATGGGAAGTATTCTCAGCGAACGGGGGCTTTTCCATGACGCCGTCACCTGTTATCTGAACGCTTTGCGGTTAAGTCCTAACGTTCCCGATATTTACAGCAACCTTGGCATCGTCTTTAAGGAACAAGGCCGATTGGACAAAGCAGCGGAGTGCTTTGAGACCGCACTAAAGATCAACCCGTCCTTTGTTGAAGCTTTGAACAACATGGCAGGCGTTCTTCTTGATCGGGGCGATGTGAGCGGAGCGGAGAGATGCCTGGAGAAGGCTCTTCGTATAAAGTCGCTGCCGGTCATTTACAGCAGTCTCCTCTGCGCAATGAATTATAGTTTGTTACACAGCCCTCAGGAGATTTATACCGAACATGTAAACTATTCGAAACTCTTTGCCGAACCGCTGCTGTCCGATATCGCTCCGCATACGAACGAACTCAAAGCGAACCGAAGATTACGGATAGGCTATATCTCACCTGACTTCAGGAGGCATTCCGTCGCCTATTTCATCGAACCCATTCTGGCGTCGCATGATCGGCGGCAGGTGGAAGTCTTTTGCTATTCTGACGTCATAGTCCCTGATGGTGTTACGCAGCGCCTGCAGCGCCATTCCGATCAATGGCGCGCCATATCGGGGATGTCCGACCAAGACGTTGCGGCGCTGATTCATTCCGATGGGATTGATATTCTCGTGGATCTTGCAGGTCACACCGAAAGGAACCGAATGCTCGCTTTGGCCCGCAGACCCGCGCCGGTTCAGGCAACATGGATCGGGTATCCGGCAACCACCGGCTTGCAGACCATGGACTATAAGATTGTTGATGCCCGCACCGACCCCCCCGGCCTGACCGAACAGTTCTACACAGAGAAGCTGATACGGCTGCCGGAGACGTTTCTTTGTTATCGGCCTCCCGAGGACAGTCCGGAGGTCGGAGATTGCCCCGCGCTATCGGCCGGTCATGTAACGTTCGGCTCATTTAATAATTATCCAAAAATATCTCCTGAAACGCTCTCACTCTGGATCAAGATACTCAAAGCGGTGCCGCACTCCCGATTGATTCTGAAGGCGAGAAGTCTTGCGGACACGAAAGTCACGGAAGAGCTTATCGCCGGTTTCGTCCGCGAGGATATAGACAGGGCAAGGATTGAATTCTGTACATGGAAATCATCGACCAAAGATCATCTTGATCTTTACAATCGTATAGACATCGCCCTTGATACGTTTCCTTACGACGGCACAACAACAACCTGTGAAGCGCTTTGGATGGGGGTCCCCGTTATTACTCTTGCAGGAATTGTCCATGCGTCGAGAGTCGGGACGAGTTTGCTGACAACTGTTGGAATGCCGGAGCTTGTTGCAGACAGTGAGGAGGAGTATGCCCGGAAAGCTGTTGATCTGGCTCGTGACACCGATAGACTGCGTATCCTCAGAAAGTCATTGCGAGATATGATGTTGCGCTCGCCTTTGACAGATGCGAAACGTTTCACTGCAAATCTTGAAGATTCATATAGAAACATGTGGGTTACCTGGTGCAAAAATGAACATCGGTAGAGCACTCCAATCAGCCTTTGAATATTTTCAGGCGGGAGATTTCGAGAAGGCAGAAACCCTTTACAAGAAGATACTGAGGATTCAGCCTGACAATATTGACGCCCTGCACAACCTCGGGATACTCTGCTATCAGCGCGGAGATTATGACTCTGCTGTTCGATTTGTCGCGAGGGTTCTTCAACTCAATCCCGACGATGTCCGCGCGAACAATAATATGGGCCTTGCTCTGGCGGGGAAAGGTCAACACAGCGAGGCCGTCGCCTTCTACCGGAAGGCAACCCGGCTTGATCCCGCTTTCTCAACCGCCTATTACAATCTCGGCAATTCTCTCAAGGATGGCGGTAATACCAACGAGGCCATTACCTGTTATCAGAAAGCTCTGCAACTCGATCCGACCCTCGTTTACGCTTATAACAATTTGGGGATTGTCTATAAACAGAAGGGTGATATCGACGAAGCTATAAAGCATTTCAAGAAGGCCCTCAACATTAACCCTCTCCTCGCAAATACGCATTACAATCTTGGGCTGAGTGTTCTTCAAAAAGGAGATATTGACGAAGCGATGGACTGCTACCGGAAAGCGCTTCAGATAAACCCGCAATACGCTGAAGTCTACAGGGATTTGGGAATTGCCCTGCAGATGAAGGGGGACTATGACGCAGCGATAGCATGTTATCGTAAGACACTCGAACTGAACCCCAATCAGCCGAATGTCCTGAATGATATGGGGTTATCTCTTCAGGAGAAGGGGCAGATCGAGGAAGCGATGTGCTGCTATAAAAAGGCAATAGAAATCAATCACAGCCTTGCCGATGCATACGTTAATCTCGGCAATGTGCTGAAGGACCTGGGGGGACTGCAACAGGCGCGGGACCATTACAGACGCGCCCTTGAGATCAGGCCGGACCACACAGTAGCCTGCGGTAACATGCTCTTCGCCATGAACTACGATTTGAGCTATGATGCTCAGACCATCTTCACAGAACACTTGGCTTTCGCCAAAAAGTTTGCGGAGCCGGTTTCTCCCGAACTGCTCCATTATGCAAATGCGCGTAATCCCGAACGCGGGTTAAGAATCGGATATGTTTCACCGGATTTCAAGAGACATTCGGTAGCCTATTTTATCGAACCGGTGTTATCCGCCCACAACCATGAAAAGCATGAAATCTTTTGTTACTCCGATGTGCTCTTCCCCGATGATGTGACAAAACGCATTCAGGGATCTGCAGATCGATGGAGAGGAATCGCGGGGATGACTGATGAAGCGGTCTGTGAATTGATACAAAGGGACACAATAGACATCCTTATAGATCTTGCCGGCCATACCGCGAAGAACCGTTTGCTGCTGTTCGCCCGGAAACCGGCGCCTGTTCAGGTTAGCTGGATAGGATATCCGGCTACTACCGGGCTTTCCACAATTGACTATAAGATTGTCGATCACTGTACCGATCCCGAGGGCATGACCGAACAGTTTTATACGGAGAAATTATTGCGCATGCCGGAAAGCTTCCTATGTTATCTTCCTTATGAGGATAGCCCGGATATCGGACCGTTGCCCTCACTGACAAAGGGATGGATAACCTTCGGGTCGTTCAACAATTTTTCCAAGGTGTCCGACCAAATTCTGAGTGTCTGGTCGGCGATTCTGAATGCGCTCCCGAATTCCCGTTTGCTGCTGAAGAGCCAGGCATTGACTGCCGAAACAGCCCGCAGCAGGGTGCTCGATCACTTTGTAAAAGAAGGTGTTGCCCGGGAGAGGATCGAGTTCATGCCTTTCGAGCGGTCCGTGAAAGCGCATCTCGACCTGTATAACCGGATCGATGTTGCGCTCGATACGTTCCCTTATCACGGGACTACGACGACCTGTGAGGCCCTCTGGATGGGCGTACCCGTCATTACTCTTGCCGGAAATACTCATGTATCACGTGTGGGCGTAAGTCTCCTGTCGAATGCGGGACTTCCGGAACTCGTTGCTTCGACATCCGGGGAATATGCGGCTAAAGCCGTCAGTCTGGCAAATGATACGGATAGACTGAAGACATTGCGGGAACGGCTGCGTCAAATGATGAAGAATTCGCCCCTGACCGATCAGAAGAGTTTTACGGCGCATCTGGAACGGGCTTACTGTGAAATGTGGAAGAAATGGTGTGCGACGGTTTAACATAGTAGATAACAGCAACGAAAGTGATCCTTCGACAAGCTCAGGATGACGAAAGAGTGTCATGGTGAGCCTGTCGAACCATGTTGCAACTTGGCGAAGCACTGCACCCTTCGACGAGCTTAGGGTGACAACAACGACTTCTTGCTGAGCCGTCGGCATTAGGAAATGTATATGAACACGAAAGAAGAACTTCTCGACAAAATCAAAGCTGTTCCATTCTGGTATCACAAGATAGAGTTGCCTTATGGAGTAGTGACCCCGGGCTGGGCGCCAATTGATCCTGCAGCTTACGGCATCCCGGATGATCTTAGCGGCAAGCGTGTGCTCGACATAGGAGCGTGGGATGGTTACTGGACTTTTGAAGCTCTGAAACGCGGAGCGAAAGAAGTAATCGCCATTGATGACTTTTCCGATTATCTTGGGAGTTTGAATCAAAGCGATAGGAAAGCCTGGGAATCGTTTGACCTGTGCCGCTCTGCCCTGGGTTATTCCGAAGATGTCTGCAAACGGATCGAGATGTCTGTTTATGATATTTCTGAAGGAAGTTTAGGAGTCTTTGATACAGTTTTCTTTTTCGGCACGGTCTACCACTTGCGACATCCTTTACTGGCGCTTGACAAAATATCGGCCGTATGCACCCGCGACATATATGTTGAATCGGCGATCCTGGATGATTTCAGTCCATACCGGGGAGGTCTCGGTCACGGGTATCCCGGCCAACAAATGGTCATAGAATTCTATCCGGGAAAACAATACGGCAATAACGAGACGAACTGGTGGGCGCCGACGCTTTTCTGTTTGATGGGCATGACCCATGCTGCAGGTTTCACAAAAGTTGACGGATGGAAACTGACTGAAAACCCTGAGCATCTCTCTCTTTGCAGAGGGTTTGTCAAAGGGATGAAGTAAATGCTTGATCAAAAAGGAATAAAGAACATATTGAAGAAAGAAGATCCGCTGATACTGGAGATCGGAAGTCACATAGGTCTTGACACGCTGAAATTCCTCAATGAGTTTAAAGATATTACCATATATTGCTTCGAACCCGACCCTCGATGTATAGCGGTCTTCAAAGAAATTGTGAAGGATCCGAGATGTACTCTTATAGAGGCTGCCGTATCAAATGCCGACGGTACGGCCCTTCTGCATTTGTCCGGCGGTTGGCCGCCGGGTTATCGAGATCAAATGGACTGGATTTACGGACGCGGCGACTGGAATGCGTCATCTTCCATTAAGACGGCGGTCTCGAATTCAAGCATGTATCCATGGCTTTCCTTTGAGAAAACAATCGAGGTGAGAACGCTGAAACTTGACACGTGGATCAAGAAAAACAATATCGGGACCGTGGATTTTGTATGGGCGGATGTGCAAGGCGCTGAAAGAGAATTGATAGAAGGCGCGGTGAATACTCTTGTCGTGGTGAATTATTTCTTTACGGAATACGGTGAACAATCTCCCTATCCCGACGCCCTGACAAGAACTGAAACAACAGATCTGTTAAGTCTACATAATTTTGAAATCATGCCCCGGTATTCCGATAACGGTCCAATCGGAAACCTCCTCTTCAGAAACAGAAAATTGACAAGCCAGTTGTGAACATTGACGAACAGCTTCGGTCAGCCTTTCAATATTTTCAGGAAGGAAATCTCGATCAGGCGGAGAGCGTCTGCAGAGACATTCTCGTTCATGAGCCCGATTACAGTGACGTTCTACATCTGCTGGGAATAATTCTCTGTCAAAAAAGGAATTATGAGTCTGCTGTTGAATACATGGGCAAATCCCTGAAATCGGATCCGGACAACGCCTCTGCATATTACAACCTTGGCACAGCTTTCAGAGAGCTCGGTCAGATCGAAGAAGCTGTCGAAAGTTTCAAGAAATCCATAGCCCTTGATCCTTCCAGTGCCGATGCTTTTAACAACCTCGGCATAGCGCTAAAAGACAAAGGACAGTTTGATGAAGCTTTATCATATTATCAGAAAGCAATCGAGCTGAACCCGCGTCTCACCCCGGCATACTATAACCTGGGGGTGCTTCTTCAGGAGAAGGGGCAGCTCGATGGCGCCGCTTCATCCTACCGGAGGGCAGCGGAGTTGGACAATCGGAACGCTGCCGTTCACAACAGTCTGGGGCTGGTCCTCAGGGAAAAGGGACTTCTTGACGAGGCCATTTCCCATTACCGGGAAGCCGTCGAGTATGAGCCAGATAGTGCGGCTTTCCGTAACAACCTCGGAATCGCATTGAAGGAAAGGGGGCGGCCGGATGAAGCCCTCGTGCATTTCGAAAAATCTTTTTCGGTTGATCCCAACGACACCGCTTTGAACCAGATTTTTGATATAGCCGAGTTATTCCTGCAGAAGGGAGACCTGAAAAGAGGCTGGGCCCTCTACTGGAGATTCAACGATTCTTACTGGCATGAACATATTCCGGGGAAACCCATATGGAACGGCGCCGACGTCAGAGGACGCACCATTCTTCTTCAATCCGACGCCGGGTTTGGCGATGTCATTCAATATGTCAGATACGCAGCGCTGATTGCCGGGCGAGGGGCGAAGGTGATTCTTAACTGTCCGAAAGAGATTATGTCTCTGCTGCAGACCGTTGCAGGCTTGCACAAAGTTGTGACGGACATCCTGCCATCGGAGTTTGATCTCTTCAGCCCGGTGAGGCGACTTCCCTTTGTCTTCGGAACGATACTCGAAACCGTCCCGGCCACGATTCCTTATATAAAAGCGGAGCTTCTCCTGGTCCAAAAATGGAAAGAAAAGCTTGGGGGTGATAATGCAAAACTGAGAGTCGGCCTGGTGTGGGCCGCCGGCCACCGCGACCTTAACCGTTCATGTCCTCTTGAACTGTTCGGGCCGCTTGCAGATCAACGGGATGTCACTTTTTATAGTTTACAGGTAGGAGCGGACGCAGCGGAGGCCAGGCATCCGCCCGGAGGGATGAAACTTGTGGACCGTGCAGACGAAATAGAAAATTTTTCCGATACGGCTGCAATCATCGAAAATCTCGACCTCACAATTTCCGTGGACACTGCAGCAGCACATGTGGCGGGTGCGCTCGGCAAGCCTGTCTGGACATTGCTCCCTTATGTTGTTGACAGTCGCTGGCTCCTCGACCGGGAAGACAGTCCGTGGTATCCCACAATGAGGCTATTTCGGCAGCCCTCGCCCGGCGACTGGGCGTCCGTGATCAGGCGTCTGGCGGAAAATCTGCGCCGTATATTAAAATATTGAGATAAAAATATTTTTTTCACTGCAGGAACACCGGAGACCAATCCTGTAAACAAATATTGAGCGACAAAAAGGAGATGACTATGCTCACAGTGTCCATTGCGGTCCTTGATCCCGATCTGAATGCGTTTCGGAACCTTATGAAATCCCTTAAGGAATACACCCCGGAAATGACCCAACTGCTGATCTTCGACAACGGTTCTAAGTCAAAGGAATATGCCGATATCGCCGGAGAGCATTTCGGGCCTTCTCTCACCGATAATAAGGTCAGGCTCGAAATCACCCGCAGCGATAAGAATGCGGGTTTTGCCGCCGCCCACAACCGGAATCTCTCCCGGGCGCAGGGAAAATATTTTGCGGTCCTTCACGACGATATCCAGTTCTTCGACCAATGGGCCGCACCCATGATTAATGCTCTTGGGGGGGATTCGAAAATTGCACAGGTGGGTCCCAAGACCAATGTATTCAACACTCTCGCCGGAGACAAGATAGGCGGCTGGGAAGCTACCGATGAGCCCGAATACTGCGAGGGGAGCTGCTTCGTCATGCCCGCCTCTCTCGCAAAAAAATGTGGATTTTTCGACGAGCAATTCCAGTATCACTATTTCGAGGATATGGATCTGTCCCTGCGTTTGAGAAAGGATGGATACAGACTGAAAAATGTCGATATCAAATGGCAGCATTCAAGAGGACAGACGACCGTCCGCCTGATTCAGGACAATATCGACCTGCCCGGTTATTATATCATCAACGAATACCTCTTCAAAAAACGCTGGCACGCCTATCTGGCGAAAAAGAGGTTCGGAAAAACTATCGTCGTAAAGAGGGCAGCCGAAATTGAAGATGTGTACCTGACCCTGCCTGTCATCGAGGCCCTGAAAGAAAAACATCCCGACAGCCTGATACTGCTTATGACGAATTTCAAGGATGCTGTTGAGGGCTGCTTCGATATCGACGGATACGTGAAGTTCAGTTCTCCCGTCCCCTGCGACGAGTTCATTGATCTCGATTATGCCTATGAGAAGGACTTCCGGAGACATATCGTCGATTGTTACGCCGCCGTCGCCGGTGTCA
>JBFLXP010000115.1:0-8654 GCA_040757315.1 Nitrospirota bacterium | reverse complement strand
GAAGAAGCATACAGTCGCCTGAAGACGGAACTCGCGAGAAAGATGTGGTTCATGCCTTACGCTCCCCTGCTCACTGTCTCGGCGACGGAGAGGAAGCGCGTCACCAAAGTCTTCCCGATTATCGATGAAATTATCGCGGAGCGGAGGAAGAGGATAGGCACGGCCGAACTGAACAGAACTCTTGAAGAGGTGTTATCGGTCGCGGCGCTGCCTTCCTACAAAGGGAGGACCGTCAGAATATATTACCTTACTCAGGTGAAGACGGAGCCGCCGGCTTTTGCTGTCTTTACAAATCACCCTGAAGCCTTCAGGGATTATCATGTGCGGCATATCGGGAAAATATTGCGGAAGCACTATGCCTTTGCCGGAACGCCGATCAGGATCTACTTCCGGGGTCGTGAGAAAGATAAAAACCCGTGAAATACTTGAGGGCCGTCGGAAAGAGTTTTCTGGATTTCTTCAGGGACGGCGGCTTCATGCTGGCAGGTTCCCTTTCCTATTTCACGATGATGGCCCTGGTGCCGTTTTGTCTCTTTCTTATAACCGTCTTCGGGTACATCCTCGGCGAGTACTACAATTTTTACGATTTTTTTGCCACGAGACTCGTGAATTTCTTTCCCGACATAACATCGGGCATCACCAAAGAACTCGGCAAACTCATTCAGTTCAAGGCCATCGGCGCTCTCAGCATCATTCTGTACGGACTCCTCTCACTCCAGGTATTCGCGTCGATCGAAAACGCGCTGCATGTCATCTTCAAGCAGAGAAAGCGCCGGCATGTTTTTTGGTCCTTCGTCATCAATTTCCTGATGGTTACCTTCGTCATCATCATGTCGGTCATCTCTTTTGCTGCAACTTCGCTCGTGCCGCTCCTCAAGCCACTGCGGCAGGTTTTTCCTGAATTGCGAATCGGGTTTATAACGGCCTTTCTGATACAGTACGTGATACCGTTCCTGATGATCCTTTTCACTGCCGCCGTCATGTATGTCTTTTTCCCGAAGACCAAGGTGAAACTCCGGCATGCTTTGGCCGGAGCCTTTTTCACTGCGGTCCTTCTGGAGATTGCCAAACATGTGTTTACATGGTACGTCGGCGAGGTCGTGAAATTCGGAACGATATACGGTCCCCTTTCCGCGTTTGTGATTTTCCTCCTTTGGGTCTTCTATTCGTCGTGCATCTTCCTCATCGGTGCGGAGCTGGTTCACAACCTTTCCTTCGTTAACAAAGGAAGATGAAGCGACAGGACTGAAATTGAATGCGCGAGTCGAGAATAACCCGAGTCAGAGAGCCCCTTCACCTCGCTCTCCAGTCCTGATTCTCACGGCCTCGGCAAGATCGTACAGAAAAATTTTTCCATCGCCGATCTCTCCCGTGAATGCGGCTTTCTGGATCACCGATATTATCTCTTCCGCTCTCTCATCGGTCACTGCAACCTCAATCTTCAGTTTCGGAATGAAACGGACTTCGAAGCTCGAACCACGGTAAATCTCGATATGCCCCTTCTGCCTTCCGAATCCCTTCACCTCCGTCACGGTCATCCCTTGCATTCCCGCCTCTGTAAGAGCGTCTTTAACGCTGTCCAGCTTAAAATGCTTAATGACTGCAACGATCATCTTCATCGTTCCACCTCCCGATAATCCGTGTCAAGAATTCTATATAATATCAAAATATCCATGAACACCGAAAAAATTCTCAGAGAAGCGGCTCTTGCGACACCGGATCCCGAAAGGGCATACCGGAATCTGGAGAAGCTTTTCGAGGAAGCGCCGAGCCTCGTTGAAGAACGGAAAAAGCAGATCGCTCTTATTGCCCTTCTGTTCTCTTACAGTCAATTCCTTGCAGACTTCAGCATCAGAAATCCATCCGCCCTTTCTTCGGGATTGAGCTATCTTTCGATTCCGGTAAGCCGGCAGAGCGTTATCGGCGACGCAGAGGAACGGGGCGCCTTTCGCGACGGTCCGGCTTTCACACGGCAGGAAGGAATGAAGCTCCTCAGAGACGCTAAGAAGACCTTTCTGTTGCGGATAACACTCAGGGACATCTCGGACGTCACGGGTCAGTACGAGATAATGGATGAATTATCTTCTCTGGCCGAAGCGCTTCTTGAGCTGGCTCTCGATTTTTCCCGACGGCTGATGAAAGACCGTTTCGGCGAGTTGAAAGAAGACTCGTTCTGTCTGGCTGCACTCGGGAAGCTGGGCGCAGGAGAACTGAATTACAGCTCCGATATCGACATTATTTCGCTTTATCGTTCCGCCGATTTCAGTTCTTCCGGGATCGTCTCTCCCTCGAATGTCCGGATGAATAGAATCACGGCGCACGAATACTTCTGCAGGCTCACCGAGACAGTCACGGGACTGCTCATCGCACCGACGGAGGACGGAATCGCATGGAGGACCGACCTTCGCCTGAGACCGAACGGTCAGAAGGGGGAACTCTCTTTATCTCTGAATTCCTACAGTTCATATTATGAAGCCTGGGGCAAGGCATGGGAAAGAATGATGCTGATCCGTGCGCGGCCTGTCGCAGGAGACATTCTTTTGGGCAATGCCTTCATATCGGCCATCGAGCCCTTCGTCTGGAAGAGATCTATCGATTACAACGATGTGGAAGAGATCAGGGATATGAAGAAAAAAATCGACACGGTTTTTGATGTGAAAGATATCAAGCGGGGATACGGCGGCATCAGGGAGATAGAATTCTTCGTGCAGACTTTTCAACTCCTTTACGGAGGGGAACGTCACGCTTTACGGACGCGCCGTTTGGGAGAAGCGATACGGGTGTTGGAACGGGAAGGGTTCCTGGTCACCGTCGAAAGAAAAACTCTTGAGGACGGCTATCTATTTCTCAGGAGGATCGAGCATATGCTTCAGATGAAAGACGACCTTCAGACCCATTCGCTGCCGTCGGATCCGCGTGAGCTCCGCGTCCTGGCGAGGAAGATGGGCTACGAAGACGACGAAAGTTTTTTCACCGCCCTTCGATCTATGCGGCTTAAGGCGAGAGACATGTACAATTCACTTTTGGGACTCCCGGACGAGACTTCCGAAGGGATGGTTCTCCTCAAGGAAAAGCTTCCCAAAGACGAGACTCTGAGCTTTCTTTCTTCAACCGGTTTTTCGCAGCCTGAATCGGCCTGGAGGAATATTACGAAGCTGAACGAACAGATAGCTGTCGGCAAGACGCTCCGGGAAAGAACGCTTCTCCGGAAGACGATACCTCTTTTTTTCGAACATGTGACCCGGTCGGCCAATAAGGACAGGGCGCTCGGCGCGCTCGTGTCTTTCATGGAAAAGATCGGCTCTCACGAATCATACCTCGATCTCTTGCAGAAGAGAAAAGATTCGCGGAAGATAGTCATTACCGTCTTCAGCATGAGTTCATACCTGACGCGATTGCTGACAAGTCTGGAGAATATCGAAAGCATATTCGAATATCCCGGCGTCAGAATGGACTATCCGGCGCTGGAAGAACGTATCATCACCGCACTCGAACGTGCGCATGAGCCTTCACAGGTGATAAGGGAATTCAAGATGATTGAAGAACTGAAGGCGGGCATGCTCTTTCTTTCGGGACTTTCCGATGTCTATGCGTTTTCTCGCTCACTCTCTATGCTGGCCGACACGATTCTCCGTGCGGCATTCGCGCATCTGCGCCTGGACTCCTTTCTTGCGGTTATCGGATTCGGTGCTTTCGGCGCCGAAGAATTGAACATAGGCTCGGATCTGGACATCGTCTTTGCAAAATCCGTGTCTGATGCTATCCCCCGCGACGCGTCTTCGCATGTGCATAGAAATCCGGCCGGCGCTTTCATTAAATTCATCTCGGGATATACGGCGCAGGGGTTTGCCTACAGAGTCGATCTGCGCCTGAGACCGGATGGTTCAAAGGGGATTCTCCTCAACGATATCGCGGGATACAGAACCTACTATCTTCATTCGGCACAACCGTGGGAGATACAGTCATTGCTGAGGGCGCGTCCGGTTTGCGGGAATCCTGCTCTTCTCAATGCATTCCGGAGCATGGGGAAAGAGGTCATCGTGAAGAGGGGAATCGAAATCAGCGGCTCCTTAATGCGGCGCATGAGACAGAGAATCGTGAATGAAGTTGCAAAGGAGTCTTTGGGATACGATCTGAAGAACGGTCCCGGCGGACTAAAGGAGATGGAGTTTCTCGTGCAGTATCTCCAGTTAAAGCACTCCGTCCGTTTTCCGGCCCTGATATCTCACGACACGGTATCCGCCGTGAAAAGTCTCACGCGTTATGGTATCCTTGAAAAAAACAAAGGAGAATTCCTCCTTCGCTCTCACCGTTTCTTAAGATCTGTCGATACTCTTCTGAGACTCAATGACGAAGATGTATTAAAGAAAGACTCCGATATAATTGCTATAATCATGGCATATGTAAACATCCCGTCAAGGGATGCTTTGCATGAGCAAATAGAGGACGTACGAAGGAAAGTGTTGGCGGTTGCTGAAAACGTCTATGTCGATACTGATCATTAAGAATATTTCATCGGAAGGTCCGGGGACGATAGCAGACTTTGTGCGGGAAGATCGCATCCCCGTGACTGTCGTCGAACTCGGCTCCGGAGAAACGCTGCCTTCTCTCGAACAATTCGACACGCTCGTTGTCCTCGGCGGCCCCATGGGCGTGTACGAAATGGATCGGTATCCGCATCTTGCGTCCGGCTCGCGCGCAATAAGAGAGGCGATCAACAGGGACATGAAAGTGTTCGGCATCTGTCTTGGCTCTCAGATGATCGCTCACTGTCTCGGCGCCGATGTATATCCGGGGCCGCGGAAAGAGATCGGCTGGCATCACATAGAAGTCACCGGCGAGGGGATGAAAGATCCGCTGATGCGCAGGCTCGCGACACATCCCGGGGTGGGAGATTTCTGGAGACGATTCAAGGTGCTGCACTGGCACGGCGACACATTCGACCTTCCGCCGGGAGCCGTTCTTCTGGCAAGTTCGGAGGCATACAGGCACCAGGCATTCCGTTATCGAGATAAAGTATACGGTTTTCAGTTCCATATTGAAGTGACGAAAGAAATGATATTTGAATGGTTCAAGGATGCAAATGATATTGACAAGATCGCCGCAGAGACAGAGGAGATCTTCGATGAATATTACGGCAGAGCGATGAACTTCTATAAGGCTTTTTTCAAGAAATGAAATAATAATGGAGCAGCAGAGCAGATGCAGCATCGGAGTGGTTTTATCGCGATTATTATCGGGATACCTCGGAGGTCCCGATTCTTGTCGGGGACGAGAATGAGCGGTGATGCTCCATTGCTCTGATCGATAAGACATTTATGAATAATCCTGTTCAGAGAAAAGGGGGTAATTATGGAAAGGGTTAAGATGAAGGCGGCAGCGGGGAAGACGAGGGACAAAAAAGATGTCATGGACCTGGTGAAGAAACATGATGTGAAATTCATCAGACTCTGGTTTTCCGATATCCACGGGCAACTGAAGAGTTTCGCCGTTCCGGTGGAAGAGCTCGATTTCGCCTTCAACGAAGGGATGGGCTTTGACGGGTCTTCAATCAAAGGATTTGCGCGCATTGACGAGAGTGACATGATCGCCCGGCCCGACCCGTCCACCTTTGTCATCCTTCCCTGGAGACCGAAGGAACGGGCGGTGGGAAGAATGTTCTGCGATATATACGAGCCGGACGGTTCTCCCTACAAGGGCGACCCCCGGTATATCCTGAAACTGAATCTGGAAAAAGCAAAGGAAAATGGATACACCTTTTACATCGGCCCGGAGCTTGAGTATTTCTATTTTAAATCGGACAAGTCGACGGAGACGCTGGATGAGGGAGGGTATTTCGATTATCCGATGGATGCTGCAGAGGACCTGCGCCGCGACACTATACTTGCTCTCGAATCAATGGGAATAAAGGTTGAGTATTCACATCACGAAGTCGCCCATTCTCAGCACGAGATAGATCTGCGGTATGAAGACGCCCTCACCATGGCCGATATCGTGATGACTTACCGCATAATCGTTAAAGAGATAGCGAAGCAGTATAACGTATACGCCACCTTCATGCCGAAGCCGATCTTCGGCCAGAACGGAAGCGGCATGCATACCCATCAGTCGTTGTTCAAGGGAAACCATAATGCATTTTTCGATCCGAAAGACCCTTATTTCCTGTCTGACACCGCCAAGAAATACATAGCCGGCCTTCTGACCCATATTAAAGAGATTACGCTGATCCTGAATCAGTGGGTGAATTCATACAAACGCCTTGTCCCGGGCTACGAAGCGCCCGTGTATATCTGTTGGGCGCGGCGGAATAGGTCTACACTTGTGCGTGTGCCGCTTTATAAACCGGGCAAGGAGAAAGCCACGCGGTTAGAACTCCGTTCGCCGGATCCGGCTTGCAACCCGTATCTTGCATTCACCTGCATGCTGAACGCCGGGCTTAAGGGCGTGGAAAGAGGATACACCCTGCCCGAACCCATTGAAGCCGATGTCTACCATCTTTCTCCGGAGGAAAGAAAGAAAATGAGTATAGACACCCTGCCGGGGAGCCTGAACAGGGCGATAGAATATGCCGAAGAAAGCAAACTATTGAGAGAGGCTCTGGGAGACCATATCTTCGAACAATTTATCCAAAGCAAGAAAGTCGAGTGGGATGATTACAGGATACAGATTCATCCCTATGAGAAGGAGAAATATCTGCCCGTTTTGTAGGCTGTGAGCAGGTGTTCCTGAAAGATATTCAATGCCGCATCTGCTCTTCTTCATCATGCATTCGCGAATGATCCGGGCTATGTCCGGTCCGGTTACCCGGATACTACAACACGATCCCTTCCTTGTTTCTTGGCCTCGTAGAGCGCCCTATCCGCCGTCTTTATGCAGTCATCGAGGTCCTGACCGTCCCGATATTCGGCAACGCCGATACTGAGCGTCAGATGAAACGAGGAACTTCCTTCCTTGAAGGTTTGGTCTGCAAGGTATCTGCGCATTTTTTCTGCGGCATGGGCTCCGCCTTTAAGGTCAGTATCAGGCAGCAGTATGAGGAATTCTTCACCGCCCCATCGCGACACCATGTCCTGACTTCTTATGCTTGAGAGGAGGTGTCCCGTCACGGCAACCAGAACCCTGTCGCCCGCATCGTGCCCGTAACTGTCATTGATCTTTTTGAAATGGTCCAGATCCGTTAAAAGAATAACAAAGGGCGATTTGTTTCTCCCATACCGTATCACCTGATATCGCAACTGCTCCAGTATGGCGCGGCGGTTCATTAACCCTGTCAGTGGATCGGACGTCGCTGCCTGTGCGAGCATCTGTTCCGCCTTTTCGCGGTCGGCTATCTCCCGGATCAGTTTCTCATTAAGCTCCTGCAACTCTTTCGTGCGTTCAGAAACCCGCCCCTCAAGGCCTTCTTTGGCCTGTCTGAGAGCTTCTCCTGCTTTGCGGTTCTGTTCCCGGCTCTCTTCTATCCGCGCCGACATGGTATTGAAGGCGTTTATGAGATTTTCAAGCTCGTCACCTGTTCTGAATTCAAGCTGCTCTCCGGCCCTTCCGGCAGCTATTTTCTCGCAGTAGGAAACCAGCAATTGAATAGGGGTTGTGAAATGACGGGAAAGGAGCCGGCTGAATACAATCGCAAGGACGATTGAAGCGGCAAGGGACAATATTCCCGATATTCGCAAATTATGCAGTTTCTTCTTCACCTCGTCCGCCCTCATATCGATCCCGACAAGGTACTGCCCCTTGCCGTTTTTCAAGGGCGCATAACCCGACATAAATGAACCCCATTCATCAATGTAGATCTTAGGGTCTACCGAAGGGGAAACAAAACCACCGACAAGACTCGGCAAGTGCAGTGAGTACTCCTTGCCCGGCAGTGCCTGGCGGTCTGTCTCATCGGAGTCGATAACAAAAAAAATCCTGTCGTTCTCCCTCCGCATTATATAAAGATACGCGATATCCGGATTTGTCCGGCGGAAACCCCGAAGCCTGAGGAGGGTTTCCTGATATTCGGGCAACGTCGTGTCTTCATGTCTCCGAATCCCGGTCAGATGAGCCGCATCTACCGCATCGCTGATCAGTGCGGCACTGTATTTAAGCCTGTCTTGAAGGCTTTGCATAAGGCTGTCCACGGCACTCAGATAGAAGTACGTGCCGATGCTGCCTGAGACAAGCAGTACCGCAAAAAAAAGGCTGAGGAAAAGCTTCCTGTGGATCGAGAATTTCACAGCCCGCCCAACCTCCTTTCACCACTGGCTAACGGCACTCTAATCTACCCTAAAGATCTTTCTAATCTCAATCTCTTTCTTTCGCATAATCTCAATGTTGTACGCGCAGAGAGTCGCAATATCATATTCGTCGATGTGCAGGACGACGGGATTCTTTTCGATCTGGACACCAAACGTGATTACATTCTGATGCTCAAACGTTTTCTGCCCTCTTAAGGAAATCTCGCACGATTTTTAAGATATTCTTCCGCTTTTCGGCGGTGTTCCATGGAAGCCTGTGGGATAATGGAAATATGCGTGAAAGGAGAACAGAATGGCACTGAAAATTGAATTTGTTAAATCAGCCAAAACAGTCGAATGGAATGATGAGGTTGAGAGCATTCGCGAGCTGGCGGAAGACAACGGTATTACAATTCCCACTGACTGCGGGGTAGG
>JBFLXP010000114.1:991-8698 GCA_040757315.1 Nitrospirota bacterium | reverse complement strand
AAAATTTCAAAAGGTTTCGCGGTCCCTCTTCCTTCACCGAGATTCGTGCCCTCCAGAAGACACATCCCAGGATACACAACAGCAGTATCGACGGCAGGCATGTTAGGTGACGGCATAACCCAGGGAAGACTTGTATCTTCAAACCACATCGGCCGTTTCCAACCCTGCATGGCAATGATGCGGAAATCGAGGTCGGGATAGAACTCGTTCCTCAGATAATTCCCTATTTCGCCGATGGTCATGCCATGGCGAATCGGAAGCGGGCGCAGACCGACAAACGATGAGAACCGGCTATCCAAAACAGCGCCTTCTGTCCGATGTCCGCCAATCGGGTTTGGCCTGTCGAGGATTACAACGGATTTTTTCATCTCCACACATGCCTGCATGGAGAGGTACATGGTCCAGATAAAGGTGTAATATCGCGCACCAACGTCCTGCAGGTCAATTACCATTACGTCGATTCCTTCGAGCATCGACGGTATAGGCCTACGGGTGCGTCCGTACAGACTGAAGACAGGGAGTCCCGTGGCGTGGTCACGATACCCCTCCCATTCGATCATGTTGTCCTGAGTTTCGCCCCGGATACCGTGCTGCGGCCCGAAAAGCGCCTTCAGTTCGAACAGCTTCGTCTTGCGGAACACACTAACGGCGTGTTCCAGCTTCCCGTTGACAGATGCGGGATGTGCCAGAAGACCAACACATGCGTTTTTCAGATGTTTCGGCCAGCTTTTGTTGATTAGGTCCAGACCGATGAACAAGGATTCTTTCTTCTCCTTAAAGAAAGCGGTTTGTCGAGCCTGTTGCGATGCCCTGTGCAAAAGGCTCCATTATTATACCCTTAATCCCCGGGCGGCAGACTCGGGATCATCCGGCCGGCCGACCATTTGTCATATAAATTTATAAAAAATTTTAATTTGACTTCTAATATGACAGGAGTATTATAAGATTAAGCAACAGCTAAAAAATAATAGTGGACTATCGTAAATGGCCAAAGTAAACTGCTGGGAATTCAGAAAATGCGGCATGGAACGCGGAGGGAAAAACGCCGGCTTTCTGGGGGCGTGTCCGGCAGCGACCGGTAACGGTACGAATGGAATCAACGGAGGGCAGGGCAACGGCAGGTCATGTTGGCTCGAAAAGGGGACTCTGTGTGATCTGATTATAGAGGGGACGTACGCTTCGAAAGAAAAAGTATGCTCGTCGTGCACTTTTTACAAATTAGTTGAACAAGAAGAGGGTAAGTCCTTCGTCGGCTACAGCCAAAGGAACGTTGATTCCGACAAGAGCAGCATTTCCTTCTGAAAGCCATTTGTTCTCAATGCTACCTGCATTCCCGCGCCAGGCTTTTCTGTATGTGTTCGCATAAGGAGGGATATTTTTTTTCATTCAATTCTTTTCTGAATTGAATTCCGATAAAAAAAGTGCGCTCTATTTTTTTTGTGTGAATGACAGAGCCCTCGATCGAAGCGGTTTTCAGTTTACCGGTTGCAGATATGAAATTGACGTTAATAGATACATTAGTCCCTGCTTTCACCGAAGCATAGGAATAGAGTCCCATTCCTCCCAAAGAGATATTGGCAACTGCGGTCTGGATTGAGGATGTCTTGTGCCTCACGGCGAATTTAAGTGCGGCGATCCCCGATATCAGAACGCGCCTGTGCTTACGGCTGTATGACATGTTGCATCTTAATGTAGCATGTCTCGGGACCTATTGCAATGCGATGAAATACTTATGTCAAAAAAAAGCTTCTTGACAGAGTTATGGTCATATGCTCATAATAAAACATGCCGAGACCGAAATGCCAGAGAAAGATTGGATGCGTCCCGGGGAGCAACTATTTCAAACCGAGGGGAATCCCGCTGACGGAGCTGGATGAAGTTGTTTTGAAAGCGGACGAGTTGGAAGCAGTGAGGCTTGCCGACCTTGACGGACTGTATCAGGAACGGGCAGCCGAAAAAATGGGGATATCGCGACAGACTTTCGGCAGGATCATAGAGTCGGCTCGCAAGAAGATCGCCGAAGCGTTGATCAAGGGAAAAGCAATGAGAATAGAAGCTAAACAGAAGTGAAGGGAGGAAAATCGGACGATGGAGAAGAAGAAGATTGCTATCATCGCATGCAAGAACATCAAAGGGGTCAGCTGTGTCGGCGGCTGTTTGAAGTGTTTTAAAGGCATTGCAGAAAAAGCGGGAGAGTACGAGAGGTGGAAGGACTACGAGGTCGATGTCATCGGCATGGACGACTGCGGCGGATGCCCCGGGGTGGTCATGCCGAAAATTGCACTTATGGCAGATATGGGAAAACTGTATGGCAGGGATTTCGACGCTGTTCATTTCGGCACCTGTGTCATGAAGGCAACGCAGACCGCAAAATGCCCGATCGATCTTGAGGCACTTAAGACCAAGATTGAAAATGTGTTCAAAAAGGAGGTGATTTTCGGAACGCATCCCTATTAGAGGATAACATGTCCTTGTTCAGATTATTTTGGACAGGAGCGATTAAGATACCGTTGGTAACATCAAAAGCACAAAAGGAGGAAAAATAATGAAGATATGTTTTCCGGTGGCCGCCCCGAATGGGTTGGCGAGCGAAGTCTACGGGCACTTCGGGTCAGCACCCTCATTTATTGTGGTTGAGACGGATACGAATGCTGTAAAGTCCATTCAGAACAGGGACGAGCACCACGTTCACGGCGCGTGCAACCCTGTTAAGGCTTTGAACAATGAAAAAGTGGACGCGATTGTGGTCGGCGGAATAGGTATGGGAGCTCTTATGAAGCTGCAGCAGTCGGGAATAAAGGTTCTTCAGGCTCAGGCGCTGACGGTCAGGGACAACATTGCTCTCCTGAATGCCGGGGGTCTGCCGGAATTCACGTCGCAGCATACCTGCGCGGGCCACGGACACGGGGACGGATGCGGACACTGAAGTCTTAACTGGTCAAAAGTATCTTCTTTGACGTATGAGAGCGAGAAGAGCGATGTCCTACTCTTCCGTTACGGATTGCCACGTCTGCTCTTCTTGCATCATGCGTTTGCGAACAAGCCGGATTAGGACTACGCGTTGCTCCGGACGCTCTCACCCTTCCACGCGACGCACAGATCTCTGAAGTCGACCGTATCCATTTCCCGCTCACACCACAGACATTCGTAAGTCATTACCGACGAAAGACAATTCCAGCAGCAACAGTCTGACGCCCGGATATCAGTCTGAACATCAATGTGTTCAACGAACCTGATATCTCTCTGAATCGCGATTGAATTATGGATTACCATAGACACCTCCTTTTGTTCGGACTCTCCCATAAAAACAAGAAAGCCGGGCATGCCGCTCACAACTCCTTCGGCAGCCCGGCCGTGCTTCAATTATTCAGCACCCGAAGCTTTCCGTCCCTTTCTCACAAAAGGTTTGGTTTTGTCGGGATCAAATTAACCATAATCAATTCCTGACTTTATTGTCATTGATATTTGTCAAATTAACTGTTGATAAAGGTTAAGAACGGCATCAATGGGCAGATCAGGTTGTCTTATTCGCATTTTGAGAAACTTCGGAGAAAGAGAATTAATAAGGCGAGAACCCCCTGCGTCGTCATAACAGTGTAACTTGCTGTAAATAAGAACTAATTTGTTTTGGCAGTTCCATATTTATATAAAGTCCGGCCGTAGATGGACGACAAGGCATAATTATTGCTTTATCAATTCGAGATCGCGGAGTTTCAGGCCAGGGTAATTTATCACCAAATATATGTTCTCGCACAGGGAATTTAAAAGGGAAAGGAGTCCAGCATGGGCGACAAAACCGAGGTTTTTATTGACGATGTGAACGGGCGGTCAGATGTGAAAGTGATAACCATTAAAGGAGCTATTGACGCTGTTACATCACCGGACGTCGATAAGACAGTCCTGCCCGTAATAGAACGGGGAGATGCCAATATTATCCTTGATCTCAGTAATGTGGAATACTTGAGCAGCACGGGTATGATGTGTCTAATCAGATATCTCGTGTATTCAACCGGCAGGAGAAGGATATTCAGGCTGGTCAGGCCGCCTCAGAATGTCTATGACACACTGATGGTCGCAGGTATTGCAAAACACTTTAACATCAGCGACACGGTTGGAGACGCCATCGAAAGGTCAATGAAGGAAAACAAATAAACGCGAGGATAACAAGTGGAAGAGATCAGAATCGAGATGTCGGGGAACCTCTATTTTGTCCCGGTTATCCGGGCTGCGATAGGCCGCATAGCCTGCGGATTCGGTTTCAGCGACAAGGAGGTATATGAAATAGAGACAGTTTTTGATGAGTTATGCAACAATGCCATCGAACACGGCAGCAAAGGTGATAATGAGACAGTATCCGTTGAGTGCAAATTTGATGACCCGGCACTGGAAATGACCATCAGAGACAGCGGATCCCCGGGGTTTGATGTGCCTTTAGTCCTGGAACATAGCAGAAGACTTATGGAGGAAGAACTCGCAAAGTCGAAACTGGACGTTATCCGAAGGCAACGGGGTCTGCTTATCGTTCAGCACTTCGTGGACAAACTGGAGATTATTTCATCGCCAAATGGGACTGCGGCGAAAATTATAAAAAAGCGTTCTTCCGGCAGGTCGGAATAGAAAAAATCTTATTTCTTTTGTCGGATGAGGGAGGGAAAAATGTCTGGAGAGACAATATCGGTAGTCGAACGGGATGACAAGGGGTCGGGTTCCAAGATCTTCACGGTCAGGGGGATTATGGATGCTGTCACTTCCAAGCAGATGGACGATCATGTACTGCCTGTCATGGAAGGGGGGGAATCAGATATCATTCTCGATTTGACCGACTTGGAATATGTCAGCAGCGCCGGCATGATGAGCCTAATCAGGTATCACGTCCTGATGATGAAAAAGCAAAAGAATTTGAAGATCGTGAAACCTCCCAATCCAGTCTATCACACACTTCAGATTACGGGAATAGCCAAACATCTTGATATCTACGATAATGTTCAGGCAGCATTAGGCGCATAACACTAGCCGGGCGGGTACGGGTATACTCATGCAGGGGAAAGTAATTGCAGACCGTTATAAGCTTGTCAAACTGAAAATACAAGATAGACTCTATACGATACATGAAGCCTTTGATCGGATAGAAAACAAGCCTGTAACCGTCAAGGTTTTCAGTGAAGAAACAAAACACCGATCATTGGAGAGGCGGCTCCGTTTCAGGAGAGAAGTGGAGCATATCTCACAGGCGACCCATCCGAACCTGCTGAAGATATTTGCCTCGGGTGAATTTGAGGGCCGTGATTATCAGGTGACAGAACACGTCAACGGTGCGCAGCCACTTTCCATCTGGTCTCAACAGGCGTCCGAAGTAGATGTAACAGTAGACATTATGCTTCAGGCATGTTCGGGGTTAGGTGCGGCCCACGAAAAAGGCATTATTCATCAGTCTCTAAACGCTTCGAATATATTGATATTCCAGAACAGGGGCAAGCCTGAGACCAAACTCACTGACTTTGGCATAGGGTTGCTCCTTGACCTTGCAGGGATAAAGGAAGAAAATGAGATAACAAGTACGTTCGGGTACATGTCGCCGGAGGCGACGGGAATTCTGCGAAAACCGATTGATGAGCGTTCAGACCTTTATTCTCTTGGTATCATATTCTACAAGCTTGTCACCGGTCGTCTTCCTTATGAAGGCAAGGATACATCAACGCTTGTTCATCAGCACATAGCGCAAAAACCGTCGCTTCCCACAAAGCTCAACCCTCTACTGCCTCCTGTTATTGAACGGATTATCCTGCGGCTCATAGCCAAAGATCCTCTTGACCGGTACCAGACGGTTTTGGGACTGTACGCTGATCTACAGGAATATCTTCTCCAGAGGGCAAAAGGCCAGGAAAGCCCTGCATTTGAAATAGCCCGAAGCGACCGGGCAGCGCAGCTTAACTTTTCGACACGTCTCATAGGCCGGGACAAAGAACTGGATACCCTGCACAATCTGATAGCACAGGCCAAGCAGGGAAGGGGCAGCCTATCGCTGGTCTATGGATCACCCGGAGTAGGCAAATCCAGGCTCGTTGACGAACTCAGGGGCTATATTTACAGCATAGGCGGGATCTTTGTCGGGGGTAAATGTTATCAGTATGAATCAACAGCGCCGTTTAATGTCTTTACCGAGGCCATAGACGCCTGTATCCAGAAACTCAAGCGGGCAGGCAGAGAGGAGAAAAAGGCGGCCATTGAGAGAATACGGGGGGCTGTTGGACAGCTGGGTGGCGAGGTGGTAAAGATAGCCCCTGGAATTGAAGATCTTATAGGGAAGCAGCCTGAACTGGAGGCACTGGAAGCGGAGAAAGAACGGGTGAGGTTCATGCTCACTGTAACGAACTTCGTCCTGAGCCTCGGGTCCAAGCAGAATCCGCTCATTCTTTTCCTTGACGATCTGCAGTGGGCGGATATAGGAAGTATTGAACTGCTGGAAAGGGTTGCAGCGGGACTCAGCAGTTGTCCGATGACAGTAATCGCCAGTTACCGGGATACCGATGTATACGAAAGTCACCCCTGGGTTCAGGCTGTTGGCAGGATGAAGAAACAGGAGGTTTCTTTTACGAAAATCCTTGTAAAGCCTTTTGGCATAGGGGGTACAACGCGTATTGTTTCCGAGATACTAATGGAACCTGAAGATGCTGTCTTGCTCCTGGCCAGAGAGTTGCACGAACGGACAACCGGCAACGCCTTTTTTGTGATTGAACTTTTACGTTCACTGGTAGACCAGAAGATTATCTGGTTTGGGGACAATCACTACCGGTATGATCTGAAGAAACTCGGAGAAGCGGTATTGCCGACAAATGTTGTTGAGGTAGTGTTGAGAAGGATTGATGAGATATCGGGGGAGAACCAGAAGATACTCGCCTATTCGGCCCTCATGGGCCGAGAGATAGAGTTCGAGCGCATATCGGACCTGACCGGCATCTCGCGTGAAAACGTGATTGATGCAATGGAAGCAGGGATTAAAAATCAACTTCTGACGCGGGACATAACAGGCAGAGAAAACGTGGTATTCATGCATGACCGCATACGCGAAGCATTATACAAGCATGTCTCAGAAGACGAGAGAATCGTGCTGCACGAACAGATAGCAACACTCCTTGAGGAACAGCACAAAGACGATGTCGAGCCGGTCCTCTTTGATCTGGCACATCATTTTGCACAGGCGAACATAGAAGACAAGACACTGCTATACTCGATTCAAGCAGGAAAGAAAGCCCAGAATGCATATGCTCATGACCAGGCGATACGGTTCTACGAACAGGCGAAGACCATACTTGAGCGACGGGGAGCCACCCCTGCTGACGAGTACATCGACCTGTTGGAAAACATGGGATTGGTGTACAAGACAGCCGGGAAATTTGACGAGGCTCTGGAGGTTTTGGAGACATGCGAGAAGCTTATTCCGAAGGAAGCCACAGTGCGCAGGGCAGAGGTGCTGTCAAAGGCCGGCGACACTCTATGGGAAAAGGGTGAAGGAGAGCGGGCTACGGAGCTCCTCCGGGAAGCGCTAAAATCACTCGGTGTAAGGCTTCCCAGAACGATCATCGGAGTGGGACTCGGGCTGCTCAAGGAATCAGTCATACAGATCTTTCATACCGTGCTTCCGAATCTCTTCGTACGCAAAGAGTATCGGGATGATCAGAAGAAGGCGGTCATTGTTCGCATTGTCGT
>JBFLXP010000114.1:0-981 GCA_040757315.1 Nitrospirota bacterium | reverse complement strand
ATTATCAAATGTCTGCACCTTGGGATGAAATTTATCAACATGGGCGAACGGATGGGTCCCTCCAGGGTTTTGAGCAACATTTATGCGGCGCATACGGTTATCTGGTCCGGCATGCCTGTAGCCTTCCGCGCTCGAAGGGACGGGAATCTTGGTGTAAAAGTTGCGCAAGACTTGCATGATCGAGCGGCCGAGGGGGTCGCCTACGCGTACTTTGCGGTCTCGACCTACAGCAATCGTGATGCGGAAGAGGCTTATGCGTACGCCCTCAAAAGTATTGCGCTTCTGAAAGGTGTCGGCGAATACTGGGACCTGGGTATCGGGCTTAATTTTCGTGACCTGGCAGGTATGCTCGTCGGCAGGAACTTGAATGAGGTTCTTGAGGACGCCGAGGAGACGATAGCCATCGCCCGGAACACCGGCAGTCCGCAGATGCTTGGGTTTGGTTTGTATGGAAAGGCATACGCATTGGCTCTGATCGGTGATGAACGTATCCGGACCGAGGGAATCAAGGCTGCTCAGGAGGCTATTGAGGTATTGAGAAGGTCGCAGGACAAACCCAATGGACTCCTCGCCCGATCATTTCTGGCTTTGGCTTATGACCGGGCCGGGATGTTTGACGAAGCAATCCAAACGACAGAAGAAATGGGACAGCTCTTTCCGAAGCACAACAACAAAGGCGGCTGGATACACACGTTGTTCCCTACAGGCGCCCAGGTCTATCTTGACTGCGTCCGCCGCAAATCCGCTCTGACGGAAGAGGAAAAACAGAAGTACTTGAAAAGGGCCAAGTACTTCTGCAGTCAAGCCTTATGGCGCAGGTCTCTGTTCCCTTATATTCGTTCCCATACCGACCAGGTAATCGGCACATATGAGTGGCTTAAGGGCAACAAGAGAAAGGCGATCGAAATTTGGGAGAAAGCCGTTGCCCATCTCAGAAATCACACCAAAGACGCCTACCGCTTGGCTTCCATCCTTCTTGAA
>JBFLXP010000113.1:0-8895 GCA_040757315.1 Nitrospirota bacterium | reverse complement strand
ATCCCAGCTTGATCAGGTTCGTCCCCAGTCTGCCCCCTTCCCTCCTCTGAAGTCCGATCGCCTCCTTTAACTGATCCTCCGTTATAATATTGGCGGTTATTAAAAGTTGTCCCAGTTTTGTAGCCATTCCATCTCTAACATATATCTTGATCCCTGAATCGTTTCAGCATAAGCAGGCTCAGTCCCCGAAGGTAACCCGTACAACCTCATCTATTGTCGTCATACCATTCTTGATCTTCGCCAATCCGCTCGCCCTCAGCGTCTTCATCCCGGTCCGCAGAGCCGTCTTCTTCAGTTCGTCGGCAGAGGCGCCCTCGAGAATCATCTCCTTGAGTTCTTCCTTGAGGGGCATAACCTCATAGAGGGCTATCCTCCCTTTATAGCCGCTCCCGTTACAGGCCGGGCACCCTTTCCCTTTATATACCCTGATCGCGTGGACTTCTTCCTCAGAATACCCCAGTTGCACAAGGGCTGAATCGGGAACCTTTATTTCCTCCTTGCAAGCCAAGCAGATCGTTCTCACCAATCTCTGCGAAGCTATAAGAATGACCGACGCGGACACAAGAAACGGTTCTATCCCCATATTCAGAAGCCTGCTGACGGTGCCGGGGGCGTCATTTGTATGAAGAGTGCTCAATACGAGGTGCCCGGTGAGAGCCGCTTTCACGGCAATTTCCGCAGTCTCGAAATCACGAATCTCGCCGACCATGATGATGTCCGGGTCCTGGCGCAGGAACGACCGCAGGGCTGCGGCAAAAGTCAGACCGATATCCTCTTTCACCTGCACCTGGTTTATGCCCAGGAAATTGTACTCCACCGGATCTTCGGCAGTCGATATATTGACGCCGATCTTGTTCAGGTAGTGGAGGGCGGAATATAGAGTGGTTGTCTTGCCGCTCCCGGTTGGCCCCGTAACGAGAATCATTCCATAAGGTTTGTCCAGACCTTCCATAAACTCACTGAGACTGTCTTCCTCGAAACCCAATTTCGTCAGGTCAACCTGGAGATTGGATTTGTCAAGCAGTCTCAAAACAGTTCGTTCACCATACAGACAGGGGACAGTGGAAACGCGGAAATCGATCTCTCTTTTCTTTCCGAGCTTCAGCTTTATTCTTCCGTCCTGGGGCAGTCTGCGTTCGGCAATATCAAGGTTGGCCATGATCTTTAGCCTTGAAGTCACAGCGCTCTTTATCTTGACCGGCAAATTCATGACGGTATACATAACGCCGTCAACCCTCTGACGAACACGGAGGGAATTCTCATAGGGTTCCACATGCACGTCGCTCGCCCTTTCCTTTATCGAATTTATGAGAATCCCATTGACGAGCTTAACGATGGGACGCTCGACCTCTCTAAGTCCCTCTTCCTCTTTATCCTCGACGATCTCAATATCGTCAAGGGCTTCACCGACGACCCTGTCGAACTCATCTACGTCAACCATGAGGCTCTCGTCGACGGTGGTCAACGAAGCTTCTTCCTTTAATTCCTCGTCCGAAAGAGTATAATCTTTCACCTGGAGGGTCTTTGCGGCCGTCGCCTTCTTAGCCGCTACCAGCGCCTCTCCGCTTCCCCGATAACTCGCCGAGATCGCCTGCACTATCGACGATTCGCCCGCCACCACCACTTCAACGTTGTACCCCGTCATGAACTTTACATCATCTATAACGAATACATTCGAGGGGTCTGCCATCGCTATCGTCAGTGTCGCACCAACCCTCGCCACCGGAATGATCAGATACTTCCTCGCTATCTCAAGAGGAACCAGCTTCAATACCGACGGGTCTATCTTATAGTCTGCAAGATTGATCGCCGGCACTCCCCACTGCTTGCTTAGAAAACCTACCAGCCTGTCTTCAGTCAGGTATCCCAGCTTGATCAGGTTCGTCCCCAGTCTGCCCCCTTCCCTCCTCTGAAGTCCGATCGCCTCCTTTAACTGATCCTCCGTTATAATATTGGCGGTTATTAAAAGTTGTCCCAGTTTTGTAGCCATGATTCAACCATATATAAAAAATTCATTTCTGTCAACAGAAAGACCGGGCAAATATAATGTATTAAGTTAATATCATATAATAACAAATTTCACTAATTTGGGCCGGTCTTGTTTGTAAATCAGCCGAGTCTCTTGTATTATACAAGCAGCATGTTCAATACCGAAAAAGGCATGCCCTCGGCCGACGATATCGATCGCGCGGAGAGGCTCCGCGAGATTATTGAAAACCTCAAGGAGATCAACCGCACCGTCCCCGTCATAGTGGAAGGGAAAAGGGACGCCTCCGCGCTCCGCAAGCTTGGTCTTGAGGGCAGGATTATCACCCTGCATAATGGGAAGAATCTTTACGAATTCTGCGACGATATTGCGGCCGGCTTCGACAAGGTCGTCCTTTTGCCGGACTGGGACAGAACGGGTGAGAACCTCTATCGCTCTCTCTCCGAAGATCTGGCCGGTCATTGGGAAGGGTTCGCCTCATTCAGGGATATTCTCAAGGCTATCTGTCAGAAGGACATCAATGCTGTTGAAGGCATTCCCAAACTTCTTATGCGACTTGAGGGAAACGACAGTCCAAATATCACTCCGTTTTCGATAGAAGACCTATCCGGCAATCCATGAGGTCGCTTGGTGCGAGCGGCGAAGACCTGGCGGTTAAGTTCCTGAAAAAAAAGGGATACCGCATTATTGAGAGAAATCACAAAACGCCGCTCGGGGAGATAGACATCATTGCGCAGGACGGGGTCATGACAGTATTCGTAGAAGTCAAGACGCGAGCCGGAACTGCTTTCGGTCATCCTTTCGAATCGGTCCACGAGAAGAAAAGACAAAAATTGAGAAAACTGGCCCTGCTCTATCTAAAAAAGCAGCCGGCTGAGACTCCTGCGCGGTTCGACGTTTTGAGTATTGTTCTGAAAGGGGACAGTACCTATGAGGTCGAACATATCAAGGATGCCTTCGAAGCGTAGTGTCAAACTTCTTTTCCCATTCCCACGCCGTCTTTATGATGTAGGCGAGATCGTCACAGCGCGGCTTCCAGCCCGTCTCCTGCCTGAGTCTTGAAGCATCCGCAACCAGCGCCGCCGGATCCCCCGGCCTCTTTCCGACATATTTCACCGGGAAATCAGTACCGGTCACCTCTTTCACCTTTTCCACAACCTCTTTCACGGAATATCCGTGGCCATACCCGCAATTGTAAATCCGGCTTTCCCCTCCTGTCGCGAGATATTCAAGTACCACCAGATGGGCATTCGCGATATCGTCGACATGAATATAGTCTCTGATACAGGTGCCATCGGGCGTCGGATAATCGGTTCCATAGATATCGAGGTGGTCTCTCTTACCGAGAGCTGTTCTCAGAGCGACCGTTATCAGATGAGTAGCGTCCTCTCCCGCCTGTCCGATCCGTGCGAGCGGGTCTGCACCGGCAACGTTGAAGTACCTGAGCGCGACGAACCTGAAGTTTCGGGATAGCGAAACATCCTCCAGCATGCGCTCAACCATGAGTTTGGACGCCCCGTAAGGATTTATCGGAAGGAGCGGCACATCCTCTCTAACCGGAATCCTGCCGGGCATACCGTAGACGGCTGCCGTAGAGGAGAAGATGAATCTCTTAACCTCGTATCGCACACACATCTCCACGAGATTGAGCGTATTGACAACATTGTTGCGATAGTATCTCAGGGGGTCCCGTACGGATTCCTCTACTACAACGAAGGCGGCAAGATGTATAGCAGCTTCGTAATGACCTTCTCTGAAAAGAGATTCAAGAAGATCCTTATCGGCGAGATCCCCCTTTATCAGTCTTCCGGAGAGCACAGCCCACTCATGGCCGGATGACAGATTGTCATAGACTACGACTTCATGGCCCTTCTCCCCGAGACTTCTGACGATGTGACTTCCGATATATCCGGCGCCGCCCGTAACAAGGACCTTCATTATGCCTTCCTCCTAACCCGAAGTATTCATAAATTTCTTGATCAGTGGGAGCAGACACCGTATCGGACCGGCTTTATCTCGATTCTTATCGGGATAACCGAGAGTTAGCGATGATACTGCATCTGCCCTGCTGCTCCACGAGTCACAAGTAATCCGGGCTGACCCGCCGCAAACAAAAAATGAGAAGGATGAACCACCGTTCATCGCTTCTCATCACATTACCATCCAGCGGCTATTACTGTTTCTCCGTCCCCTTCTTCTCTTCCTTTTCCTCTTTTGTCGACTTTGCTTTCCTGAGTTCTTCATAATCGATGAACTCGAGCACGGCCATGGGAGCAGAGTCTTTCACCCGGTTTCTTGTCTGCATGACCCTGAGGTAGCCGCCGTTCCGACCCGAAAACCGCGGCGCAATCTCACCAAAGAGTCTTGCCAGGTTATCTCTGTTGGAAAGATACGCAAAGGCGACCCTTTTTGCGTGGAGATCACCTCTGACTCCAAGCGTTACCATTCTTTCCGCTATCTTCCTGACTTCTTTCGCTTTCGCAACTGTTGTTTCTATCCTCTGGTGCTCTATCAAGGAATTCACCAGACTCCGCAAGAGAGCCTTCCGCTGATTAGCCGTCCTCCCGAACAATCTGCCGTCAACTTTGTGTCGCATCTTTTTCCGCACCTCCGCCCTGTGTCACTGTTTCCCTGTTGAGAGCTTCCAGGTCGACCCTCATACCGAGACGAAGCCCCATCCCGTGCAATATCTCCTTGATCTCGTTGAGAGACTTGCGACCAAAGTTCTTCGTTCTAAGCATCTCCTGTTCGGTCTTCTGCACCAAGTCGGCAATGGACTTTATATTCGCATTCTTCAGACAGTTGTATGACCGCACGGAAAGTTCCAGTTCATCAACGCTCTTCAAAAGATTCGCGTTGAAGACCGGGTCTTCCGAGGCCGCATGCACCAGATCCTGTTGTTCAAGCATCCCCGCTTCCTCGATATCTTCTACCTCAAGGATAAAAAGGTCCAGATGCTCGACGAGAATCGTCGCGGCCTGTGAAACCGCCTTTTCCGGGGTCACGCTTCCATCGGTCCATATCTCCATTATCAGCCGGTCATAATCCGTAGACCTTCCAACCCTCGCTTTTTCAACGGTGAAATTCACCTTCCTGATCGGCGTGAAGACCGAGTCGACTGCAACCACATTCACCGGCAGATCCTCTTCCTTGTGAAGTTCCGCAGCAACATACCCTTTTCCTTTCCTCAGGTACATTTCGGCTTCAAACACCGCATCCTTGTCAACCGTCGCGATCACCTGGTCCGGATTGAGCACTATAAACGTTCCGTCGGTCTGGATATCCCCTCCCGTAACAACCCTCGGGCCTTTCACTTTTATCGTTGCCATCTTCTTTTCACTGGAATATACCTTAAACCGGAGTTTCTTGATGTTCAAAATAACGTCTACAACGTCTTCTTTGATTCCCTTTATCGTCGAAAATTCATGGAGTGCTCCCGGTATCTTGATGGCGGTAACTGCGGCCCCCTCGATAGAGGACAACAAAACTCTCCTCAAAGCATTGCCCAGCGTAGTTCCGAAACCGCGCTCCAAAGGCTCAGCCACGAGCTTGCCATAAGTGTCGGTCAGGGTCTCTTCATCAAAACTGACCGAGTCCGGAAGCTGAAAGCCTATTTTCTTAAGGTCCATACGGCCTCCTCAAATATATTCCCCAACACTCCAGATGCCTCCCTCCCACGGCGGCGATGACCGCCGGTCATCCATTCAGTCCTTCGCATTTCTGGCGGGTCTTTCCCCTTCGGTGCGGGAATTTCGTTCTTATCATTAGTTTTGCTTCACAAGTCCGAACCGGTATTCTCACTTGGAGTAGAGTTCTACGATGAGTTGTTCCTGAACGGGAAGTTGAATCTCGTCCCGAGACGGAATATGTAAAACCTTTCCCCTGAGACTTGCACTCTCCACCTCAACCCAGCCGGGCATGCCCCTGTGTTCGCTCTTTGACAGACTGTCCGTGATTTCAGGAATATTCCTACTCCCCTCCTTCACTTCTACGACGTCGCCGGCCCTGATTTGATATGACGAAAGGCTGACCGGCTTACCGTTCACCAAAATGTGGCCGTGCCCGATAATCTGCCGCGCTCTGCGCCTGTTGGGGGCGAACCCCATGCGAAATACCATGGTATCAAGGCGGCTCTCGATGAGCTGGAGCAAAACCTCGCCGGTTATGCCCTTCTTCCTCTCGGCATCCTGAAAATATCTTCTGAATTGTCTCTCGAGGACCCCGTACATTCTTCTGACTTTCTGCTTTTCGCGCAACTGGATGCCGTAGTCGGACAGTTTTTTGTATCCCTGACCGTGTTGTCCGGGCGGATATTTTCTTCTCTCAACGCCGCATTTCTCCGTATAACACCGGTCGCCTTTCAGAAAGAGCTTCTCTCCTTCTCTTCTGCATATCCTGCACAAAGCCCCTATATACTTCGCCATGCTATACCCTCCTCCTCTTTGGAGGTCTGCATCCGTTATGCGGGACAGGCGTCACATCCTTGATGAGATTAATATCAAGACCCGTAGCCTGAAGCGCCCTGATAGCGGATTCTCTTCCCGCACCCGGACCTTTCACAAAAATATCCACCTGTTTCATACCGAAATCCATTGCCTTCTTTGCCGCGGTTGCTGCAGCCATCTGCGCGGCGTAAGGGGTCCCTTTTCTCGACCCTTTAAACCCGAGATTACCCGCGCTTGCCCATGCAACCACGTCGCCGTTAGGATCTGTAATGGTAACAATAGTATTATTAAAAGTAGCCTGAATGTGAGCTGCTCCGTACGTAATGATCTTCTTGTCCTTCTTGAAGCCTTTCTTTCTCTGCGCCATCTGCTAAGCCTCTTTCTTTTTGCCCATAACAGCTTTTCTCGGCCCTTTCCGGGTTCGAGCGTTTGTTTTTGTCCTCTGTCCCCTGACGGGAAGTCCCGAACGGTGTCTCATGCCCCTGTAACTGCCGGTATCAGTGAGTCTCTTGACCGCCAACGATATTTCTCGCCTCAAATCGCCTTCAACCCTGTAATCCCTGTCGATGACGGACCTTATCTTGACGATATCTTCATCAGACAGGTCTTTCACCCGCGTATTCGGGTTCACCTTGGTCTCCGACAGTATCTTCTGTGAGAGCGCTCTGCCGATACCGAAAATCCTGGTCAGCCCGATTTCTACCCGCTCGTTTTTCGGCAAATCAACTCCAGCAATTCTCGCCAACTTCTTTCTCCTTTTCGAATTTTGAGTTTCTTAAGAAAATCGGCACATCTCGCGACCCCGAATCGCGGCGCAAATCAACCCTGTCTCTGTTTGTGCCTCGGATTATCACAGATAACCCGGATAACTCCCTTCCTTCTCACTATCTTGCATTTTGCGCACATAGGCCGCACCGAGGAACGTACTTTCATTTCACCCTCTCAGTCTATTTGAATCTGTAAGTAATTCTTCCCTTTGTCAAATCGTATGGCGAAAGCTCAACGGTCACTCTGTCACCCGGCAATATCTTAATAAAGTGCATCCTCATCTTTCCAGAGACATAGGCGAGAACAATCTGTCCATTTTCCAGCTCGACTTTGAACATCGCATTCGGCAGAGTCTCGACGATCTTGCCTTCGACTTCTATGACATCCTCTTTTGGCATTAGCTAAATAGTATACCCTTTCCCATCAAACTGAGTCAATATTATCGGCCTGCCTTCTGTGACGGCTATTGTGTGCTCGAAATGTGCCGATAATTTACCATCCATGGTCACCGCAGTCCAGCCGTCGCTGAGAACTACCACCTCATGACCGCCTTCATTCACCATCGGTTCTATAGCCAAAGTCATACCCGGCCTGAGTCTCGGTCCACGGCCGGGCTGGCCGAAATTCGGAATCTGGGGGTCTTCGTGAAGGTTCCTCCCGATACCGTGGCCCACAAAAGCCCTCACTACGGAAAACCCCTGCGTTTCGACGAAATTCTGGATCGAGTATGATATGTCCGATACCCGGTTGTTGGGACGCGCGTGCTCGATGCCCAAATGAAGCGCTTCTTCCGCCGTCCTCAGCAGTCTTTCGGCTTTTCCGTCGATCTTGCCGACAGGAAAAGTATATGCCGCATCGCCGTAAAATCCTCCTTCGAATACCCCAAGGTCAATGCCCAGGATGTCTCCCTCTTCCAGCACCCGGTCGGAAGGGATTCCGTGTATGATTTCGTCATTCACCGATGCGCAGATGCTTGCAGGGTATCCCCTGTATCCTTTAAAAGCGGGAACCGCTCCATGAGACTTTATATATGCTTCGGCAGCCTGTTCTATCTGCCTCGTCGTAAGTCCCGGATGCACAATGTTTCCGATATAATCGAGCGTCCTTCCCACGATCCGACACGCATGGGCCATCTTCTCGAGTTCTTCCGGAGATTTCAAAATGATCATCTGTCTCAATGCTCTGCATCGTTCATACTATTCTCCCCGGAGCTATCATCTCCTGCCTCTTATTCTGCCCTTCTTCAGGAAGCCTTCATAGGAGCGGGTAACAAGATGAGACTCGATCTGGGAGACCGTATCCAGGGCGACGCCCACGGCGATCAGGAGAGAAGTCCCGCCAAAATAGAAGGGCACGTTGAATCGCTGTATGAGAATCTCGGGGATAATGCAGACTACGGCAAGATAGAGAGCACCGACGAACGTCAATCGGGACAGCACACGGTAGATGTACTCGGATGTCTTCTGCCCCGGCCTGATGCCCGGCACGTATCCGCCATATTTCTTGAGATTGTCCGCGATGTCGACGGGGTTGAAGATGATCGCGGTGTAAAAATATGCAAAGAATATGATCATGCCCACATAGAGCATCGTATACATAATTGTTCCTGGAGAAAGCTGGCGCGCAACAGCCTGCACCCAGGGTATTGCGATGAACCCGGCAACCGTCGCCGGAAACATGATAATTGATGAGGCG
>JBFLXP010000112.1:0-8983 GCA_040757315.1 Nitrospirota bacterium | reverse complement strand
TGTGAAGATCGACCGCAGTCTCAAAAGAGAACAGGTTGATCTTATCGCCCATTTTTATCTGCGCGCCCGTGAGGATGAGTATGATAAAAGCAGCCAGATTGACCCAGTGCCAGATCCGGACCGGTAGCGGATGAAGGAATATTCTTGTCATTTCTTACCTCCTTTTCCCATCCTGCGTAGTGACCTGATGGGCGAAAATAGAATACGGATACTGAAATGCCCTATAGGGACTGCTATGCCGCCGATGAGGGCCACAATAAAAAGGATGTCCCACAGCCCGATGCTCGACCCTCCGATAGCGTAGAACTTGCTTACCGGAACTATTGAAAAGACCGATTTGACGGTGTCCTTTTCCGTTGCGATAAGCGTCGGTTTGCCGTCCGATTTTTTCACTACGACGAAGATGTTCTGAAAGAATTCGGCATTCGGGAGATGGCACTTGTTGCAGTCCTTAACCGCTTCCGCCTTGGGTGCTATCATATGAGATTCTACGGAACTGCCGACGTCCATCGTCCCCATGAATATTGGAGTGACACCTTTCTTGAACAGTTTCGTTGAGACGTTCCACAGATCCCGGCCATCGGTCTTGCCGTCCTTGTTCGAATCGAAACCGTCCTTCAGTCCTGCGGTCCCCGTGCCGAGCAGTGTCGCCGCATCCTCCTCAGGCAATGGCGCTCCCGTCTTCCGGTTGTGCAGAGTGAGATAAATTCTCCGCTCCGCTCCGGACGAATGACATGCGGCGCAAGACACGACGTCGAAATGGGCTTTGGCGAAGGTGGGCAACGCTACCGGCGGGTTCTTGAGCCACTTGTTATGCGCCTTTGCCGCGTCCTTGTGGCATCTCAGACAGCCTTCCTTTATCTTCGTCGTCATGGTTGTGGATTCTATATTATGCGCGTTATGGCACGAGGAGCATGACGGCGCCTTCGCGTTTCCTTTTGCTAATGCCTTTCCGTGGACGCTCGCCTCATAGGACGGTTTCATATCGAGATGGCATTTGTTGCATGAGGTCAGTCCGACCGTCCTGTCCTTCTTTGCGCTGCTGACTCCGTGGGCGCCGTGACAGTCGCTGCACGCGGGCGCCTTCAGGTTGCCGCTTTTCAAAAGAGCCAGGTGGACGCTGCCTTCGAATTGCTTTGAAGCCTCAGCGTGGCATTTTCTGCACATGTCGGCAGCCATGATCGAATAATCGCGCCTGCTGTTGAATGATCTTACAGGGTGCACGGTCTTTGAGAAGCCCGCATGGCACTCGGTACATTTGAGTTTCCCGTGAACGGAATTTATCAACATGGATTCATCGACATAGACCGATAGTGATTCTCCGTTCTTCATGGTCATGGAGAGTTGATTCCTATGGCATGAAGTGCAGTAGATGTTCTCGGCGACCGCCGCCTTCTCGGCTTTCACCCCTTTGATATAATGCGAGCCGTGACATTCGGCACATGACGCACGCGCCATCAACTGGCCGTGGATCGGATTTTTTCTCAATTGGGCGTCGGTATGGCAGGTGCTGCACCGTCTGTACATTTGTATGGAGTATTCCTTCTTGCTCCTTATCGTCTTCACTCTGGGGTGATTATCCATCGATATATCATTATGGCAGCCGGTACAGCCCACCTTCCTGTGCACGGAAGCCATGAAATCTCTGCCGCCCACGTAAAGGGACATCCTTTCCTTGTTTTCGAGCTTTTTAGTAAGTCCCCTGTCCTGGTGACAGGCCAGGCACAACTGCACCTCCTCGCTCTTGGAGACATTCTTGGCGCCGCTTACACATAGAGGGAAAATCATGAAGGCAATGAACAGAAAGATCGAGACATATTTTTTATCCATAAAACCCCCTACAAGTTTTGATCGATGTTTTCAAGGACGTAGAAGTTATAGCATATCTAAATATAGGAATGCAAGCACGAATTGTCCGGTTTTTGACACCGAAAATCCCCTTGCCGTATAATTTTTATTGTCCTTCGGATTCTGGAAAGGTTGGTTCGGATGCTTCCGTCTTATGTGAGTTTTGCGACAGACAGGCCGTGTCTCTTTCGGCCGGGAGTGAGTCAAGTCGACCAAAGGGTGAGCGGTTGATCCCCTATAAGGACGACAACCCGACCCACACCTTTCCGTATGTGACGATCGGTTTCATCGCTCTAAACATACTCGTCTTCTTCCTCGAGCTGACTTCCGCCTCCGGAATACAGAAAGTGACATATTCATACGGGGCGTTGCCGCACTCACTTCTGACGTTTGAGAGACTCCAGCCTGTGCATCCGACCGTTACAGTATTCACGTCCATGTTTATGCACGGAGGCCTGTTTCACATCGCGGGAAACATGCTCTACCTCTGGATCTTCGGGAACAATATCGAGGACACGCTGGGTCACCTGCGGTTCATTGTCTTTTATCTCTTCTGCGGAATATTCGCGGCGTACAGTTATGCGGTCACGAACCCTCATTCGACCACGCCCATGATCGGGGCAAGCGGAGCGGTCAGCGGAGTGCTCGGCGCATATATTCTTCTTTTTCCCCGTGCCCATGTCCATACGCTCGTCTTCCTCGGTTTTTTTGTGACGACCATCAGAATTCCTGCCTTGATAGTTATAGGATTTTGGGCTATTATACAATTCATTAACGGCATGGTCGGCACCGGGCTTCGTGAGGAAGGCGGCGTAGCATGGTTTGCCCACATCGGAGGGTTCCTCATAGGGCTCGTAACGATAAAACTCTGGATGCCAAGGAGGACTAGACAGTGGTAGTATTATGCCCCAAGTGCAAAACAAAGCTCAAAGTCGACGAAGGGAAAATCGCCGCCGGAGGCTCACGCTTCAAATGTCCCAAATGCGGCACGCTCCTGCTCGTAAAGAAACCTGTTCCCCGGATGGAAAAAGCATTCGACCCCGTGAAGATCCTCGTGGCTCATTCGAATACTTCGATTCTGAACGATATTCTCTCTTTGCTCGGGAAACACGGATACCGGACTATTACTGCATCGGATGGAGTGGAAGCGATGGTAAAAGCGGTCAGGGAACTCCCTTTCCTTGCCATAGCCGAAGTCAGCCTTCCGAAAATTTTCGGGTTCGAGGTATGCAAGAGGCTGAAAGGAAGGCCTGAAACGAAAGGCATGAAGTTCATCCTCGTGAGTTCCCCCTATGACAAGACCCGATATAAACGGGATCCGGAATCCCTGTATGAAGCCGACGATTATATTGAGGAGCACAGCATTTCGGATCTTCTTGTCGATTCGATCAACGCCCTAAAGGAAAAAGGGAAGACGGGAAAGGAAGAAGCGGTTGAAAAGCTGCGGGAAAAACCTTCCCCCGAGGAAGCGGTCTCCACGCAGGAACCTCCTGCCGTCTCCGTGGAACAGCCGCTTCAAACCGGCGGTTCGGAAGCAATCGAGAGAGCAAAAAGACTTGCCAGGACTATCGTCTCCGATATCTATCTCTACAACACGCCGAAAGCCGATGCTGCAATAAAGAACAACAGATTCTACGCGGACTTTGCGGCAGAGATGAAAGAAGGGATCAAGCTCTATGAAAACAGGATATCGCAGGAAGTCCGTTCTCAAGGTGATTTTTTCAGGGAAGCAATCAACAATTTTATAGAGTCCAAGAAAAAAGCCCTCCAATAAAATTAGAATTTTTTAGAAAATACGCAAAAATCGGCGATAGATATCGAATTCATTCCTTTTTTGGCCGATAAAGCAGCTTGCCTTAACCCTTCCTGACAGATTATATTAGCACTCATTGAAGTCGAGTGCTAACAACATCTCGTCAAAAAACCCATATCAGCAATCAAAAAGAAAGGAGCGATGTATTATGAAGTTCAAACCACTCAGGGACAGAGTATTCGTGAAGTTTTCCACAGAGGAGGAAAAGACCGCGGGAGGCCTTTTCATTCCCGATTCGGCGAAGGAGAAACCCCAGAAAGGCGTTGTTGTCGCCACAGGACCTGGAAAGGTTACGGACGACGGCAAACGTCAGCCCATGGAAGTGAAAGTGGGTGATACGGTTTTGTTCGACAAGTACTCGGGATCGAAGATCAAGATCGACGACGAAGAGTACCTCATCGTCCGGGAAGAAGACATTCTCGGAATCGTTGAATAAATTTTTCTTTTGATATTTTGATATAAGGAGGATCAAACAATGGCCAAACAACTGATTTTTGATGAGGCAGCACGAAGCGCGATTCTCAAGGGCGTCGCCCTTTTGACCGATGCCGTGAAGGCGACACTCGGACCGAAAGGAAGGAATGCGATCCTTGACAAGAAATACGGCGCGCCTACGATAACAAAAGACGGTGTTACCGTCGCGAAGGAAATCGAACTGAAAGACCCGTGGGAAAATATGGGCGCACAGCTCGTGAAAGAGGTCGCGTCCAAGACATCCGACACCGCGGGTGACGGTACTACAACAGCCACGGTCCTGGCCCATGCGATCTACAGGGAAGGCATGAAAAACGTGGTCGCAGGCGCAAACCCCATGGACATCAAGCGGGGAGTTCACCAGGCGGTCGACATCGTTGTCGAGGAACTCAAGAAGATGAGCAAGCCGGTTCAGGACAAGAAAGAGATCGCTCAGGTCGGCACCATCTCCGCGAACAACGACGCCTCGATCGGAGAGCTGATTGCAGAGGCGATGGACAAGGTCGGAAAGGACGGCGTCATCACGGTCGAAGAAGCGAAAAGCATGCAGACGACGCTTGATGTGGTCGAAGGCATGCAGTTTGACAGAGGATACATATCGCCTTACTTTATCACCGATCCCGAAAGAATGGAATGCGTCCTCGAGGACGTGTATATTCTGATCCACGAGAAGAAAATTTCGAGCATGAAGGACCTGCTTCCCCTCCTCGAACAGATCGCTAAAATGGGGAAACCTCTCATGATCATTGCCGAAGAGGTCGAGGGCGAGGCGCTGGCGACTCTCGTCGTGAACAAACTGCGCGGCACGCTGCAGGTGAGCGCCGTCAAGGCGCCCGGCTTCGGCGAAAGGCGTAAAGCAATGCTCGAAGATATAGCTGTTTTGACCGGCGGCACTATGATATCCGAAGACCTCGGAATCAAGCTTGAAAACGTCAAGGTTACGGATCTCGGAAGGGCCAAGAGGATTATCGTCGACAAAGAGAATACAACGATCGTTGAAGGCGCCGGCGATCCCGCCAAGATCCAGGGCAGAGTCAAACAGATTAAGACACAGGTCGAAGAGACTACATCCGATTACGACAGGGAGAAGCTCCAGGAAAGGCTGGCAAAACTGGTCGGCGGCGTGGCAGTCATCAATGTCGGTGCGGCGACCGAAACAGAGATGAAAGAGAAAAAAGCACGCGTCGAAGACGCCTTGAATGCAACACGGGCAGCCGTCGAAGAAGGCATTATCCCCGGCGGCGGAATCGCCCTGCTCAGATGTCTGCCTGCGCTGAAAGGGCTGAAGCTCGAAGACGACAAACAGATCGGAGTTGAGATCGTCAGGAGAGCGATGGAAGAGCCGATCAGACAGATCGTTAACAACACGGGCATCGAAGGCTCGGTGGTCGTGGAAAAAGTGAAGCATTCTAAAGAAGTCAACTTCGGGTTTGACGCCGACAAAGAGGAATATGTCGACATGATGAAGACGGGTATTATCGACCCGACGAAAGTCACCCGTTACGCGCTCCAGAACGCTTCATCGGTTGCGGCGCTGATGTTGATGACTTCGGTTATGATCTCCGATATTCCCGAGGAAAAGCCTGAACCTGCAATGCCACCGGGCGGCGGCGGAATGGGCGGAATGTATTAAGAGATTGGTTGAGGGTATAACGGAGGGAAGCGGGGAACCCCGCTTCCCTCTTTTTGTTTTGCTTAGCCTACAGTTGTATAAGAATCATGACCCTAAAAAAGGGAGGACGGCACGAGAAGCCTTTCGCAGCGATACATGTTGGCATCGGAAGCCACGTCGAAAATACGGAATCAAGATAACGCCTTCAGTGAAGTCCTGTTTTCTCGACGCCATGCCCTGATCAAATCTCATCGCCTTGAAAGGCTTTGAGGGATGACCTCCCTTTTATGCAACGATAGGGTTTACATTCTTCAAGTTCATCTGTCATGCTAAAAACAATGAAAAAGAAGCCCGTGCTCATAGGCGGAGCCGCGCTCCTGGTATGTCTGTACGTGATTGTCCAGCTTCTGCGGCCTTTGCCCGTCGGTACGACAAACATCGAGATCGAGATTCCGAAAGGTTCCACCTTCAGACAGGTCGTCGATATCCTTGCCGGGAAGAATCTGATACGGAACAAAACACTTTTCCTTGCTCTCGGCAGGATTAGCGGCATCCACAGAAAGGTAAGAGCGGGATACTACTCGATCTACAGATCGATGGATACTCTTGAACTTCTCAGGGCGTTGCGAAATGGGCAGATCATCGAGTATGAAATAACGGTCGTGGAAGGCGACTCGCTCCAGGAGATTGCCGGCAAGTTGTCGGAAAAAGGGATAGTGGGCAGTGACGCTTTCTTCAGACTCTCGAAGGACGGCTTTTTCCTCGCTGCCTATGATATTGACGCGCCTTCCTTCGAAGGCTATCTTTTTCCGGATACCTATAAAATTCCCAAGGGCATGAGTCCTGAAGACGCCATAGGCATGATGATAAATATGATGCGGGAGAAGATGTCTGCGGGGCTTTCGGACCGTGCCATCGGCCTGGGGCTGACAGAGAACGAAGTGCTGACCCTTGCTTCGATCATCGAGAAAGAGGCGGTTACCGACGATGAGCGTCCGATCATTTCCGCCGTCTACCACAACAGGCTCAAGCGGAATATTCCGCTTCAGGCCGACCCGACCGCAATATACGGCGTTAAAAGTTCGAAGGAGAAGATCACCTCCGAAGATTTGAAGAAGAAGACCCCTTATAATACTTATACCATCCGTGGACTTCCACCCGGTCCGATCTCTTCTCCGGGCATTAAATCCATCACGGCTGCGCTCTACCCTGCATACGTGCCTTATATCTATTTCGTTTCGAATAACGACGGCACCCATCAATTCTCCGTCACGGCGTCGGAGCACACCGCTGCCGTGAGGGCCTATCGCGAGAAGAAACAGATGGAGAAGGAAACGGAAAAGCCGGGAGAAACAGCCATTGACCCGGAAACGCATGGAGACAGATAACGTATGATCCCTCGCAGGCAGACACGCACAGTCTATGTTGGCCGGATTCCAGTCGGCGGCGGAAATCCCGTTGCCGTGCAGTCGATGACAAAGACCGATACAGCCGACGTGAAAGCGACTGTGAAGCAGATCAAATCGCTGGAATCATCGGGCTGCGAGATCATCCGCCTTGCGGTGCCCGATATGAATGCGGCCAAATGCCTCGGCAAGGTCAGAAAGTCGGTCTCGATCCCCATGATTGCCGATATCCATTTTGACTGGCGGCTCGCGCTCGAAGCCGTAAGGCAGGGCGTCGACGGGTTGCGGATCAATCCCGGCAATATCGGAGCTGTATGGAAAATAAAAGAAGTGGTGGCTGCCGTGCGAGAGCGGGGCATGCCGATCCGCATCGGGGTGAACGCCGGTTCTCTCGAAAAAGACTTGCTCCGGCAATACGGGCATCCGTCGGCAGAAGCATTGGTGGAAAGCGCTGCGAGGCATATCCGTATTCTGGAAGACCTCTCTTTTGCGGACATCAAGGTATCTATCAAGGCCTCGGACGTATTGAGAACAATAGAGGCGTACAGAGGTTTTTCGGAGCGGTACGATTATCCCCTGCATATCGGGATTTCCGAAGCAGGCCCTCCGTCTCAGGGCATTATCAAAAGTTCGGTCGGTCTTGGAATACTCCTCTCCGAAGGAATCGGCGACACCATTCGGGTTTCACTTACTGCGGCGCCGCAGGAAGAAGTGAGGGTTGCCTATGCGATACTCGGGTCTCTCGGCCTCAGAAAAAGAGGCGTGAACCTCGTCTCTTGCCCAACATGCGGGAGGTGCAGAATAGATCTCAGGGAACTCGTCGGAAGAGTCGAGAAAAAGATAAGGAAAATCGATAAACCCCTCACGATCGCGGTAATGGGGTGCGTAGTGAACGGCCCCGGAGAGGCCCGCGAGGCCGATTTCGGGATTGCCGGCGGAAAGGGCAGAGGGATTCTCTTCAGAAAAGGCGAGATCGTCAGGCGTGTGAAAGAGGACGAGCTTCTCGACGAGCTTTTGAGGGAGATAGAGAAGTAGGGGCCAATTCATTGCGCCCTCTTGTCTTGTATTGATTGCCCCACGTCCAAGTACGGGAGAAGTCGGCGGGGAGTAATATTCGGCAGGAGCGAAATGATAGCACCATCTGTCACTTCTCGGACATCAACCGTTCCAACCGGGCAATTTCTTCCCTGAGAAGCCGCAGGCTCTCCTCATCCTTTCTCACCTGCTCCCCGCTTATATGCGCTGCGGAGTACGTCAGATTGAATTGCACCGTCTCCTCAAGGTCACCAAGGCTCTCCCGCAGATTCTTTAATACCGCTCCGAGTTCTGCCTTGCTCATCGAACCATAATCTCTCTCCATCTTCCCTCCAAATACTGATTACTGTACTCCGTTTTGGCTTCGATTCTCAAGCCCGCGAGTCGCAAGTGAGAATCTTTACTGCCGGGTATATCCACCTCCTGTTTGCCGGCAGTCATCCCCTCCCGGGCAAGTTGCAAAATATCCGAAAAAGATACTAATATTTAAAGGAAATTAGGAACAGAATGGCAAGAAAGCCCGAGGATAAGGCTCGTGAAGACATTGACAGAATGCTTGAAAAAGCAGGCTGGGATGTCCAAGACATTGATCATGCCGATATTTATTCTCGCCAGGGTGTTGCACTTGAGGATTTCCCGCTGAAGCCCGGACATGGTTTTGCAGATTATGTCCTCTATATCGATGGAAAAGCGGCAGGGGTTATCGAAGCAAAAAAAGCCGGCGATACTTTAACCGGCGTCGAAATTCAGTCTGACAAATACAAGAATGGCCTTCCTGATATACTGCCTGCCTGG